>JAGQLJ010000014.1 GCA_020429495.1 Candidatus Dojkabacteria bacterium | reverse complement strand
ATCTGGAACTAACTTTGATATAACAACTCCAAATCAGGTTGGAATAAATAAGAAAGATAACTGG
Organism: Candidatus Dojkabacteria bacterium; assembly: GCA_020429495.1. Lineage (GTDB taxonomy): Bacteria > Patescibacteriota > Dojkabacteria > J137 > J137 > JAGQLF01. The sequence goes on along the minus strand of JAGQLJ010000014.1, from coordinate 21,207 downwards.
TACAATACATCGTGGACATTTAGAAAAAAAATCTCAATTTATAATACTTCAGGCTCAACATTAACTAACTTTCAAGTACCAGTTTTTATTGACACAGAATCATTAATTCTAAGTTCTAAATTAAATGCGGACTGTAGTGATTTACATTTTACTGATTCAAATAATGTTGATATACCTTATTGGATTGCAACTGCGCCTACTACAAATACATGTGATCAAATAGCAACTAAGGTTTGGCTTAATATACCAACAATTTCTACATCTGGAGAATTCATATACATGTATTATGATAATCCATCAGCCACACTTGAAAGTAATGGAAACAATGTTTTTATTCAATTTACTGATTTTACTACTGGATCTTCTTTACCAAGTGGTTGGATTAAAACAGATATAGGAACTAGTGGTAGTGCTACAGTTGGAAGTGGAGTACTTACATTAACTAATACAAATGGTCTAGATGTATATCAAAATGTATATCAAGCAACACATGCTTATAATAACTCTACTATTAATGGTAGTTTTGTTGCAGAAACCTATCTTACCTCTCAAGCTAATACTCATGAATATGCCAAAACAGGAATAACAATACAGAATTCAGTTACTGCATCAACATCTAATGGTATGGCTCTCATTGCAACATCACCCAATCATGGTGTTCTTTTTGAGTATCAGTCTAATGCAACTTACCCTACTATAGATACTAGTACAGGTGGAGGAGCATATACATTACCATCATTTCTAAAGTTAGTTAAAACTGATGCTAATCTTGTGAGTGGTTATTCAAGTTCAAATGGTACATCATGGACAAAACAGGGTAGCAGCTTCACACCAAATGGAATTTCAGCAGACCAGTATGTAACTTTATTTAATACTCCTCATACAGATGATGTGGGTAGTTCAACTTTCAAATTTCTCTATATAAGAAAATATTTAGCAACGGAGCCTTCTGCATCGGCACCTTATAATGAAGAATCTTCTTATAATTCAAGTGGTTCAGTCATATCATCAATATATGATACGGGATTTGTAAATGGAGCTAACTGGGGAGTCCTTGACTATAATTCATATGAGCCAGCAAATACTTCAGTTAAGATAAAAGTACGAACATCAAATAATTCTGACATGTCTGGAGCAACTGACTTTAGTTTGTGCGATCCAGTAGTATCTGGATATGATATTTCTTCAAATTCTTGTGTAAACGATTTAGAGAGGTATATACAATATCAGATTACACTAGCTGTAATAGTTTCAAATGTAAGTACATCTCCGCTATTAACTGAGCTAAATATTGAGTATGTTGAAGGTGATGCTAATATTACTTCACCATCGTACTGGGTACAATCTGATTGGTCAGGAGGTGACAGTCAAACTCAATGGATAGATGCAACTTCTTACTATGAAGGATCTGATATTATAGATTCAAATTCAGGTCAACTTACAATTAACAACATTAATTTTGGAGATGGAGCAGACGGTGCGATTATTGTCGCAAGTGCACAGTCTCTGACAATAGATAGTACTCCAATTGCGTCAGGTAGAACTAGTCCTGATGCTGTAAACTTTAATGTATATAGCCCACTATTAGCAGGTTCTACAACCTTAGATCTAGGTGTAACACCGACTGGTTTAGATGTGAATGATGAAATATTAATAATAAATCTTAGAGGTACAAGCAGTAACTATGCAGATGTAGGGAAATATGAAACCAAACGTATTATTGCAATAAATGGAACTGTACTTACATTGGATGGAGCATTATCAAATACCTATGATGGATTTTCTCAGAAAATAATGGTCCAAAGAGTACCTAACTATACAGATGTCACAATCCAATCAAATGGTAACTTAACTACATCAGCATATGATAATACAGCTGGAAAAGGTGGTGTATTATTTTTCAGGGTAAGTGGAACGCTTTTACTTGAAAGCTCATCATCAATTGATACTTCTGAATTAGGTTATGCAGGTGGAATAAATGGAATTGGTGGAACTGGCGGCGTTACTTATAATGGAGTTGGTGGAACTGGATTAAATAGTGGTGAACCCTCTCAACAAGGTGGTGCTGGTGGTGCGGGAGCATCGCTGACCGCCTCATTAGGAACAGTTGGAGGAGGAGGTGGTGGTGGTGATCGTGGAGATGGAGGAGGAGGAGGAGGTGGTGGTGGTTATGGCACTGTTGGAACAGGAGGAATTGGTTTTTTAGCTATAAATTCTGGTTGTACTGGTGATGGACATGAGAATGGTCAACCCGGTAATGGAGTTCTAGGAGGTAATGGTGGATATAATTGTGGGGTATCAGCAGGAGGAGGTGGTGGTGGTATTTATGGATCTTCAAATCTAAGCTCACTGTATTTGGGATCTGGAGGAGGTGGTGGTGGTAATTATAATGGAAATGGAGGGATAGGAGGTAATGGTGGGGGTATTATTTATATATCTGCTAACACTTTTAATAATTCAGCTGGGGGCACTATAACTAATAATGGAGGTGACGGTACACCACCTACTAATGTAGCTCATGCTGGAGGAGGTGGTGGTGCTGGTGGATCAATTATTATCAGATCTAATACAGCTACGCTTGGTACTAGTCTATTAAATGCTGCTGGAGGCGCAGGAGAAGAAAATGCAGGCGATGGGGGTGATGGAAGAATTGCAATTGTAGCCAAAAGCAGTATTAGTGGATCAACTTCTCCTAGCTATAGTTCAGGAATTACTGAATATGCTAGATCTGGTACCATAACTTCATCTATTTTTGATACAACTTTTGATATTGGTGCACAATGGGGAATTTTGCAATATGTGTATTCTGGTTCTACAGATACAAATGTATATGTAAAAGTCAGAACTTCAAACGATGCTAATATGACTGGTGCTGATGATTTTTCTACATGCTCAGCAATAGCATCGGGTGCACCAATTATTACAAGTAACTGCGTCACCGATGCAGATAGATATATACAATACCAAGTTGAACTTCTTACTAATGATTCATTCTCAACTCCTGCCTTGGAAAGCATATCAATTGAATATTTATCCCAAGATATCGATATACCTGTAATAACACTTGATAGTTTTTCACCGAATCCAACAACAGAAGTTTCTCCAATTTTCACAGGTAATGTTTCTGACAATCTATCTGTAATATCTTCAGTAGAATATCAAATAGATAGTACTTTAAGTTCTTGGTCTTCTTGTACTGCAGATGACAATACTTTTAATTCTTTAAATGAAGATTTTACATGTGCAATAGTAGAAGTTTTAGAATCAGGTCAACATATTATTTATTTCAAAACAACTGACTCATCTGGTAACACAACGGATGCAGGTTCTTATCCTTCAATCACATTCCAAGTACTTTTAGATGGAGAAGCACCTGAGTTAACAGTTAATTCTCTACCTTATAACCCAATCAGTATATCTACTCCTAGCTTCAATGGCCAAGCAATAGAGGCAGAAGGAACTATATTTAATATTGAATTTCAAATTGATAGTACAAATGGATCATGGTCAAGTTGTTTTGCTTTAGATGGAGATTTTGACGAGGCGCAAGAAGATTTTATATGTACCGTGGATACTATCCTTAATAATGGTACACATAGAGCTTACTTTAGAGCTACAGATTCTAATGCTATTACAACTGATAATTCTGCATTATTCACAGTACCTTTCAATGTACAAGTGAATACATCATCTGGAGCTGGTAATAGTAATAGTACTGTTTCAGTAATAGAAGATCCAGACAGCTCAGTCCCAGAAATTAAAATTGAAAAAGATATAAATAATCCAAATGTATACCTTATTACAGTTAGTGATAATTTCCCATTATCAACCAGTAATGTTTCAATAATTCCAAACAAGATCACAGTTATTGCACAAACTTGTACTAAACCAAATAACTATACAGTATACTGTATTCTAGAAATTTTAGGAAAAGGCACTTTTAAAGTTATTGCAACAGATTCTTCTAATTTGACTAAAGAAGTGACATATGAAATTGCTCAAGACGATGATAGCGGTGTGGTAATAGATGATAACTCTACAACTACACTAGAACCAGAAGTTACGACAAATACTGATGAAACTAGTAGTACAACAGGAAGCAATACTACAGATATTAATAAGCAAGTTACAGATAATATCAAAAAGGATTCTCAATCAAACTCTAATGTTCAGAATAGTGAAGGTACTGATGTAAATCCAAATGTAACAATTATAAATGATGCAGCAAAAAATAATAATATTGAACTTAACACTTTTCTTAATCAAACTTTGCCTTTTTATTTACCAATGATTTCAGTAGTACCAATTCTTTTACCTGTATTATTTATCTTTTTACTATACTGGATAACCTAATTTGGGGGTTATTTAAGACTGTTTATCTTCTGAATTATTTCTTCAATCGATACATTAGATTTTATTATAAAATCTTTTACACCTAATGCTTCTACTTCCTCCTTATCTTGTTCTTGAGATAAGTTTGAATCTACAATAATTTTTACTTCAATATTATTTTTTTTAATAAACTTGATTACGTCTAACCCACTTTTACCTGGCATCATTAAATCAACTAGTATCACATCATATTTATTTTCTTGAAGCATTCTGATAGCTTCTTCACCGTCATGTGCCACATCCACACCCAAACCTTCATCTGTAAGTTTGATTTGCAAAGCCTTAGATAAAGCTGATTCGTCTTCTGCAATAAGAATTTTCATACCACTGTCTTTAATATATAAAATCTCAACTAATGTTGTTTACTATTTTAAATTACTATAAAGTATAGTATACAAAATTTGAATAGACCAATAAAATAATGAGTAGGAAAACTAGAGATTATATATTTATGCTTTTAGCACTGGCATTCATACTGATAATACCCCTATGGAGAAACTTTGCTATTCCCAAATACACATCAATACCTAGTGATTTTGTTTTCACTTCTGAAGTTGTATCCACTGACAACTTTTATAGCGAAGATAGAGAAGAGTATTCAGGACCTCAATATTCTAAAACAGATTATAACTATAGAGTAGTAGATAATATCAATGATGTTTTAATAGTTGAAAATAAATTTGATGTAAAAACTCCAGATAATAAACCTATCTTCTCAGTAACAAGACAATATGGAATTAACAAGCTAACAGGTGAACATGTTCCAGGCTATGGGGATAAAGATAGAGAAGGATATCTTTTTGCACCTAAAAACTTAAAAGCTGGTGATTCATTTATATATTGGCATATTAACTATGATGGTCCAGCAGTGATGCACTATCAAGATCAATCATATATGGATGGCATCAAGATATTTCATTATGTAACTGATTACAATGGAGAGAATATTGATCAAACAAAAGAGTTAGACTATCTACCTGGCGTTGGTATTGATAAAGGGGTAAGCTTAAAGCCACATCTTGAACTTTGGGTTGAACCACAAACAGGCTCACTAATTAAATATCAAGATAATACAGTAGCTTCATTCTATGATCTTGAAACAGGAGAGATTATTGCACCTTGGAATAATTTTTCTAATAAAATTAGCGATAAAAGTACTATAGAAAATTTGAAAGAGGTAACTAGGTTAAAAGTTGAATATAGGCTAGTAAATTTCGTAATTCCTTTAGTAATATGTATTATTTCATTTTTTTGTCTAAGTAAAGTCAGCTATATAAAAGCCAAGCTTAGCAGTTTGCCTGGAAAACGGATTCTAACAACTATTGGCGGTATAATCATTTTTTCGCTAGGATTAACTGTTTTATTTGGGTGGTATACCAATAATGAAGATTTAATCCGACTCTGGTTTATTGGTAACTCAACAATGAACCCCTTAACTGCTTTATGTTTTGTTATTCTAGGGACAATAATACTCTTAATCAGTTTTATAAAAAGAAAATATATTTCTTTTCTTTCCATTGTAATAACAATTCTTATTTTTATTAAATTTCTAGGATTATATGGAGTAATAGATTTTCAATTAGATCAAATACTTTTTGCAAATTCAATAACTATAACTGGTAGTCAGATGTCTGTTTTTACTGCATTTAATTTATTTTTATTATCTGCTTCATTAATTATTATTTCTTTTAAACCGCTAAATCGACTACACACTGTTGCAATAACTACTATTACAACTTTATTATTATCCTCTCTAGCATTAATAGCATTTATATTAAATATCTTTTCTGTTGCAGTACTTCCTTTTTTCCTTTATTCATCTTCTACAACAGCATTATTAACTATATTAGCAAGCTTAATCATTTTTTTTAATTTTAGATTAAAAGAAGGGGTAGTGCTATCTCTTCTTAATAATTCTCTTGTATTTGGGGTACTTTTAGGATCTATTATGTTAACAATACTTTTTGCAGGCGTTATTGAACAAACATCTTATGAAGATGCTCAAAACAAGTTTAAAGATGAGACGAATAATGTGACAAGTAATTTAGATGAAAGGCTAAAGATATATATTAATATTTTAGATGGAGCAGTTGGATTTTTGTCTGCATCTGATAATGTAACTAGAACTGAATGGCATAAATACGTAGATGCACTAGCTATCGAAGAGAATTATCCTGGAATCCAAGGTATTGGTTATTCTATTTTTATTAAACCAGAAAATAAAGAAGCACATGTTTTGGAAATACAAAAAGAAGGTTTCCAAGATTATGATATTAAACCAGAAGGAGATAGACCCATTTATACTTCAATAATCTACATTGAACCTTTCAACGAAAGAAATCAGGAGGCTTTTGGTTTCGATATGTTTCAAGAAGCTACTAGACGTATTGCTATGCAACAATCAAGAGATACCGGTGAACCTAAGATGACAGGAAAACTTACTCTAGTTCAAGAAATTGATGCAGATGTACAGCCTGGTTTTGTAATTTATGTACCATATTATGGTCAGAATAATTCACCTAATAATGTAGACCAAAGACGTAATGAGATTATTGGATATGCATATAGTCCATTTAGATCTAGGAACTTTGTAGAAGGGGTAATTGGTACTGGTGGATTAAAAGATATTGGACTAAAAATAAATGATGGAGTAACTATTGATGAATCAACTGAGATTTATAATGATCTAAATAATAAAATAGGAGATACAAATAAAAGTCGGTTCTCAGACACACAAACAATTTATATTGCAGGGCGACCATGGACGCTAACTTACTTTAGTACAAAAAATTATGATTACACTATTTATGCACAGATAGCTCCTCTAATAGTATTAGCCATGGGTATAAGTGTAAGTGTTTTATTCTCACTAATCGTATATACGGTAATATCTTCTAAACAAAGAGCTATTTTATACGCAAATAAAGTCACTAAAGATTTAAAACAAGCACAAGCTAAAGATGAAGCTGTATTGCTTAGCATAGGTGATGGATTAGTCGCTACAGATCAATATGGGAAGATTATGCTAGTAAATTCAAGATTTGAAAACTTACTTGGGTGGAAAGAATCTGAAGTTGTTGGAAAGTTATTAACAGATGTCGTTCCTATGATAGATGAGAATAATAAAACTGTTGCGGCTAAAGATAGAACAATAAATAAAGCCTTAAAATCTGAATTAAAGAAAGTAGAAAAATCATCTACAGTAAAATATAGAACTAAAAATGGATATGATTTTCCTGTATCAATTACAGTTTCTCCTATAATCTCTCAAGAACAGGTAATTGGTGCAGTAGAAGTATTTAGGGATATAACAAAAGAAAAAGAAGTGGATGCAGCAAAAACTGAATTTGTTTCGCTTGCTTCTCACCAACTAAGAACTCCTCTAACTAGCATAAATTGGTATTTGGAACTGTTACTTGACGAAAAAGGAAGCAAATTAACAAAAAAACAGAAAGAGTTCTTTCATGAAATACAAATAGCTACAAAACAAATGACTGAACTAGTTGGAGCACTATTAAATGTATCTAGAATAGAGCTTGGAACTTTTGCAATAACTCCTGAACCTACAGATCTTACAAAATTAGCAGAAAGTGTTGTTGAAGAAGTATCTCCAATTATAAAAGATAAAAAGTTAAAAGTTAATTTGACAAAAACTAAGTTAGAAAAAGTGTCAGTTGATCCTAAACTATTTAGAATTGTTTATCAAAATCTTATAACTAACGCTGTTAAGTACACTCCAGAAGAAGGAATAATCTCTATTGACCATAAAATTGAAAATGACGATATTCTTATAACTGTTTCTGATACTGGTTATGGAATACCTCTTAGACAAAAAGATCAAATTTTTCAAAAACTATTCAGAGCTGATAATGTACGTATAAAAGATACCAAAGGCACTGGATTAGGTTTATATATAGTAAAGTCAATACTAGAAAGCACTGGTGGACGAATATGGTTTGAATCTGAAGAGAATGAAGGTACTACTTTTTTTGTAAAAGTACCACTCAAGGGTATGTCAAAGAAGGTTGGAAGTAGGGTATTAGAGTCATAAAGATAATATATTTATAAAGTGTGAGAATGTTTGATTAACTCTTAATTCATCCATAATTATAATCCCCTAATATTATTATATCTTTGTAGTCCAATTATGATTTATACATTATACATTCTTAAGTGTAAAGATAAGTCTTTATATACTGGAATTACTAATAACATTGAGCATAGACTAAAGATGCATAAAAGCGGTAAAGGTTCTAAATATGTAAGAGCTCACCTTCCATTTAAATTAGTTTATTCAGAAACTTTAAGTTCTCAGTCTGAAGCATTAAAACGAGAAATAGAAGTAAAAAAGCTTACTCGTATAGAAAAGTTAAAACTAATTTCTACAAAGTAAGCTTTAAATTATTTAAGCTAATAGAGCTAAAATTGCTCCCATTGCTGTAAATATAACTGTAACATAACCAGCATTTATTAACCAAAGAGTTAGTGTTTTGCCTTCAAATAAATAGTTGTTTCCCAGTGCAAATCCTGAAATAAATAGCCCTGCAATAGACCCTGTTACTGCACCTGCACTTACACTAGTATCAGCTTCTATTAACAACGATAATCCAAATGCCATTAATACTTCTAAAACAAAAGAGCCTAGTAAAAGCTTTCCCATATTAGGATTACTATTCATCTCTTTTTCAGATTTAAAGCCAAGCTCTTTCATCCATGGTTTTTGAAATAAAAATGTATACCAAAGGAAACCTATAAAAAAAGCTGCAACAGCTGCCACCAAAATCGCTACTAAATTTATTTCCATATATAAAGTTAAAATAAATAAAATTACTGATTATCAAATTAACTAATTACAACTAGTAGTAAAAGTTAGTGGTTCTGATGCTGTTATTAAATAATCAACATCCCTTGATCTAGCTCTAAAGTTATAAGTTGTACAAGCATTAAGATTAGTTAACGTAATACTATGATTCGTTGAACCAGTGTTATCATAGGCAAAATACCCATAAAGCTGGGTGGTACCATAAAGAACACTTGCATCAGTAGATTCATTGGTATTCCATGTGATTGTAGCTGTTGAACTTGTTACTTGAGAACTAACATTACTAATTGATGGAGCAGGTGCATGTGCAGTTCTATCTTCATTTTTATCAATCAATCCTTGTTCTCTAAATAGTTTCCACAAAATTCCTTCGTCAAAGTTGCCTGATACTTGTGGACCAATATCTATGCTATTTGTAAAGTCTAACCAATTAATTCCACCATCAACTAAAGCACTAGCTCCAGCAGGTGCAATTTCTAATGCATCAAAATATGTATCAATTGATGAATTACTATATATATTTTGCACTGACTGATAGAAAGCTTGATCAATATTTTGCAAATTAGTATCAATAATTGATTCAGTTATACCTAGAGTTGAAGTGATATCACTATCATTTAACCGTATATCATTCACTCCATAAGTAGTTTGTTGGTTTGATCTATCGCTATGTGGGAAAAATACATTTGTATCAATTGTAATATTTGTTCGGCTAAAATTCCACATTGGGGATTCAGGTCCTAAAATATTATTAATAAACACAAATTGCTCATCTTGAAACTGAACACCGGGAGTCATTTTCCAAGCAAAGTTATTAGCAACTAAAGCTTCTTGATCATCAACAACAATTCCACCAGCACTATGATTCGCAACAAAGTTTCTAGTTATAATTGAAGTTACTGGTCTATGATATTCGTGTATTCCATATCCTTCCCCGTCAACAACCACATTATTATCAACAATGATATGATTACTTGCAGTAGTTCCTCCACCGGATATGTACATTCCATGGTCATAGGCTCCATTACCATTATGAATTAATCTATTTCCCTGAATAGTTATAAATCTTGATGTGCCTATATTTATTCCAGTTTTATATCCAAAAATAGTATTATTGACGATTTCTTTACCAGTACCAATTTGAGGTCCTCCATAATTTCCAACATTCATCAGTCCACCGTCACCTACCTTGTCCCAACTTCCCCCCATCCATAATCCTTCAACTCTAACATAATCGTATATTGACACTGCAGGTGGCAAATCATCTGATCTAGTTAAAATTGCTCTTTCACCTGAAGCCCCTCGAATAATTGTTCGAGTATTAAAACCACCACCTGCAGGCCCAAATACAAACGTATTTTGTCTGTAAATTCCATCTCTAATCACTAATAATCCCCCTGACGATAAATTTGAAACAGCTTGATCAAATGTACTATATGCATTTCCATCACTTCCGGTACAATTTCTATTACTTCTTGAATAGTTATTAGAAGTACAATTTGTACTCAACTGATTATCTAAATAGATAGCTCCATCTTCATCATCTACAACAGTATTATTATTTTGTTCTTGAGAACTTCCACCAGATCCAGAAGAACCTGATCCTGAAGATGAAGAACCTCCTCCTGCTCCACTTGAACCTCCAGAAGTTTCAACACATACTGCTTCTTTGCCATATAAGTCTTTAGCAAAAACACTAAAATCATTTAGTGTAAGTTGACAATCATCCCCAGTAATATCTAAGGCACAGTCTATCTGTTTATTATAATTATAAGCAAAAAAAGCAAAATCAACTATATCAACTCTCCCACTATGGTTAAAGTCTCCATTACACTTAGTATCAACATTAGCAACTAAAACTTGATTATTTGCGGAACTTGCGAAATTCTCTTTGTAATACATTGCCAAAATGGCAATAAGTCCTAAAATCATAATTAATAATATAGCTTTTGAATGTTTTTGTACTTTTATCATAATGATAATTTAATTAACCCATGTTAAATTAATTGAGAGTTGAAGTAAACTACTTTTAACAATGATTATTACTTATAGTATAAAACATCTAAAGGATTTATTTTTATATCTTAAGTATAACTAACATAAGTCTTCTTAGAATTCTTTATACTTTCCAATATATACATAGCAGTATGGGGTGGCTAGAGGGGCTCGAACCCTCGACATTCGGTACCACAAACCGACGCTCTACCAACTGAGCTATAGCCACCATTAAATTACCTGTAATTATACCTTAACTCTGCATTATACTAAAACTCATTTAGCAATTTACATCGTATCAATAATTAAATACAATGTAGTAATGAATCGGATATCAAAAAAACTTTTCAAAGTCATTATTTACATTATTCCTATTTTTATAGCATTCTTGGCTATATTTTTGGGGTTCTATTTAAAAAACACTTTCAATGGTATATCAGAAGCACAGTTTGAAGAAGATAGTGCAAATTATGAAAAGATAATACAAAACAAATTTAAAGATTATGAAGCCCTTATTGATACTATTCAAGCGGCATTAGCAGTACAGCCTACTTTAAATCGAAAGACTTTTAACGACTACTTTGATTTACTAACTCTAAGTGAACAATATCCAGGAATTTCAGCTTTTGCTTATTTTGAACAGGTAGATGTAAATAATAAAAGCGAATTTGAAGATTTTATAAATGCAGATACTTCGTACGTATATAATACTGAAGAACCACAAAACTTTAAAATTAAACCAATTAACGATCAGTCTAGCCTAGGTGATAAAAATGGGACTATGTATATCATTTCGTACTTACATCCATTTGAAGGTAGAGGAGCAGCCTTAGGATTAGACTTATCAACAGAAAAATTAAGAAAAGAAGCTATTGAAAAAACTATTTTGACAGGAAAGCCAGCAGTTTCCCAAGTGGTGACTTTTACTCCATCACAAGCACTAGGGTTCCACTTAATTACAAAAATTGATGAGAAAGAAGGTCAAGAACGTATTGGTTTTATTACTGCAGGATTTAAAGTAGAAGAATTTTTTAACAAAATTATAGAAAATTTACCTAGTAGAGCAGGCCTTTATTTAGAAATAAAAGACCCAACTGGAGAAACTCTATTTTCTAACTTAGACGGAGATTTAAATAGTGATAGTTTAGTTACAAAAACAAATACTATTCGCTTTGGAGGAAGCGATTGGACAATGATAAGTTATGCAGATAAGAACTATAGTCTAGATCAAACAATTATTTATACTCCACTAATAGCATCAGGCTTTGGAATAGTAATGTCAGTGCTCTCAAGTTTTATAATATATTTACTTTTTGCAACAACTGCAAGGGCTAATAGGATTGCCTCAATTGCTACCCGAGATTTAAGAATTACTGAAAAACAATATAACGATATATTGAACAATACTTCTTCATTAATCTATTTGAAGGATTTGGAAGGTAATTATTTATTTGTGAATAACAGCTTTCTAGATAAGCTTAACTTAAAATACAAGAAATTATTAGGTAGAAGAACAATTGACTTATTTGATGAAGATATTGCAAAAGAAATACTCAATAATGAAAATAAAGTAATTGAGTCAGTTTCTGAAATAAAAGTTGAAGAGAAATTACCAACAAAAGAGTCTGGAACGGTTACATATACTTCAACTAAGTTTCCATTGCTTGATAATGATGGCAAGCTATACGGAATTGCTAGCATTTCAACGAATATTGAAGATAGAAAACGGTTCGAGGAAGAGTTAACAAAACGAAATATCGAACTAGAGAAATTAAATAAATTAATGCTTAACAGGGAACTTAAGATGGCAGAACTAAAAAAAGAAATTGAAAAGCTTAGTCAAATATCAAAAGTTAATAAAAACTCAACTTCTAGATCTAAGCTAAACACAAAACTTTAATTGGTGATCCGGGCGGGATTTGAACCCGCGACCAATCGCTTAAGAGGCGACTGCTCTACCGCTGAGCTACCAGACCAAATAGTAAAGTAGGAAAATATACGCCAGAAAGGATTCGAACCTTTGACCTAGCGCTTAGAAGGCGCTTGCTCTATCCAACTGAGCTACTGGCGCATTTACACTGTAAATGAGCTTCGGTATTTTATCATTTTATTGCTGATTGATCTATAATTTAAGCAGTATAATTCAAAATTCTAATTTTAAGTTTCTGTTTATAAATTCTTGTAACTAGAAAAAAAGTACTCTACAATGGAATAGAGTTTACCTTATTTATGTCTAAAAAAAATAAAAAATTACTTACAGGAATACAGTTTTTTTTAGTCTTAATTATTTTTGCTAAATTTTCTGTTTTTGATGTTCTAACTATCAAAGCATTAAATGACGTATATTATTCATTTGACTATACATCTGCAACTTCAGGAAATTATACTTACCTAACTGGCTTGATGGCAGTAGATGATAATGGTGCACATCCTGCTGTAGATGCAAATAAATTTACTAATCCATCATTTACAAGTGACAACTCTTCTTGGAGTTTAGAAGCAACTCCACTAGATGGTTGGGCACTTGTACCTGGAAATGGTGCCTACTTGACTAGTGACTTTTTAGTTATGCAGTATGAAGCTAAATATGATTGTACTGCTGATGGGGATGGTGATATAGCAGCAACTTGTAGTGCACCTGCTGACTTTGATTCTGGAGTAGACTATAGAGATTTAGCTGGGTTTGATCCTGATAATGTTGTTTCAACAGCAAATGGTGGTCCAATAGTGCATATAAGGAAAACTCAAGCAGTAAACGCATGTCCCTCTGGCTCACACTTAATTACAAATAATGAGTGGATGACTATTGCTAGGAACATAGAAGTACAACCTACTAATTGGGCAGATGGAACAGTTGGCAGTACAGTCAGTTCAAGTGGAGGTTTAAAAAGAGGAAATGATGGAGCAAGCAGCTCAGTTGGTTATAATGGGGCAAATCCAGAGTTTGGAACTGGTCGAGATACAAAGGCAATGTTAACACTATCTAATGGCTCTCAAATATGGGATTTATCAGGAAATGTATACGAGATAGTCAATTTTGATGCCAATACAAATGGCACTTATAATGAAGCTGCAGATCTTATTTCTCCATCTGAACATCCAGAAGCAACAAATGGGACAACAACAAGATCTGGTGAAGGGTGGTCAGGCTTTACAAGTGCCGATACAGGAGCAGGTGGCTGGTATCTAGAAAATGATGGAAGTGGCAGCATAAATTCAAGTGTATTTAGACCTGCAGATACCTCATTAACAGCTCTAAATGGAATTGGTAGAATATTTCATGATTCTGATAGTGCCGACACTAATAAAAGTCAGACACTTCTAAGAGGAGGTTGGTATTCTGACGGAGCCAACACAGGTTTATATTCTCTATATTTACCATGGAGTGCTAATGCTTCATATGCAACAATGGGATATAGGTGTGCAACAAGTTCAACCGGGGTAAGTCAACTATATGAAGCTGGGGTAGGACAGTATTCTTCAGGGGGAAATCATGTGAGTATAGACAGTTCTGTGCAGAATGGAAAACTAACACAGAGTATTAATGTAGGTGATACTTCTACCTACGACCTGTCAGCATATGTATATGATGAGACTATTGGAAATGATGGCGGTACTGTTGACGATACCATTGCTGAGCTTTATTACAATGGATCTGCTATAGCTACAAGTTATGAGGATCAAGGAAGTGGATGGTGGAAATTATCTGGATCAATAACCGGAGCAAATGAGTCAAGAGAATATGGAATTATCGCTTATAGTGGCAAAGATGTGCTGGTGGATGATCTAACACTTTTAGAACAAGGAGAGTACTCTGTGTTTAGCACCAATTCATATACAAATACTAGTGTAGATAGTTGGGATAGCTTTAGTTCGGTTGAAAATACATCTGGAAGCTCAACGATTAATTATCAGATATGTACTGACAATGGTTCTAATTGTGAACTAGGAAATTCTTGGATGTACTGGGATGGAGATTCATGGGAGACGGCATTAAATACTACAACTCATACAAATACTGCAGCCGAACTGGATACCACCGCAATGCAAGCACTACCAATTATTTCTACGAAAATTTCAGTAAAATCTATTTTTAGTTTTATAGGTGAGGAGTCACCTGAATTAGATTCTATACAAATAGGACTGTCTGGTGATGGAGTGCCTCCTATGTTGAATGTGAATCCACTTTCTGCTAACCCTACATCAAACCCAATGCCTAGCTTTAATGGCGTAGCAACAGATGATATAGGAACTGTTGCATCTGTAGAATATCAAATAGATGGTACTGGTGGTGCTTGGTTAAGTTGTTTAGCAAATGATTCAGCATTTGATGAGGTTGCTGAGAACTTTACTTGTAATGTATCATCTACGTTAACAGATGGACAACATGTAATATATTTTAGGGCAACTGATTCAAATGATGCTACTACTGAAATGGGTTCTTATTCAGAAATTAAATTTAATGTTTTAATAAATCCAACAAGTAATAATAATGATACCACTGGTGAATCAGTATTTATAAAACTAGACACACTAGTTCCCGAGATTACCATTAAAAAAGATCTTGTAAAAGATGATGCATTCTTGGTAATTATTACTGACAATTTTCCTATACAATTAGAAAATATATCCATCATAAGTAGTGGTGCACAGATACTAGATAAGAGTTGTTTAATGCCAGATGATTACACAATTTATTGTGTAATTGAAACAGATGGACAAGGTTCGTTTATAGTAACAGCAACTGATTCATCAGAGCAGACTGCACAAACAGAATATGTTATTACGCAAGATGTAGTAGTTGATGAGCCTATCGTTCCTGTACCCGAAACTCCAGCTGCACCGGCTCAACCCAATATACCTGTTACCCCTAATTCAACACCTCCAGAAAATAATGTAACAACTCAATCTGATGTAACCAGTACAGAAATTTCCAGTTCTGACTCTAATTCGAGTCAAGACCAGACTAATGAATTTCCTGATATTGATTCTTCAGATGATTATGGTATAAATAGCACGACTAATGAACCTCAAGTATCAGAAAATAATGCAACTAAAAATCCTTCACTAGCATTAATATTATGTGGAGCAAGTATTGTAACTCTTGCACTTGGAATTATATTTTTCTTAGGAAAAAAACAAGAAAATCCTTTTTAATACAATTAAATAATCAATGTGCTTCTATTAAGGATTTACCTGGTATAAGTATTACCAATAATGATAAAATAACCAATGGCAAATATTATTGATGGAAAAACTAGAGCTGATAGAATACTAAGCGACTTAAAAGAAGATATTATTAATCTGCCAGAAGTTCCTAGATTAGCAATATTTCTGGCTTCAGATGATTACGAAAGTGAAGTTTTTGTAAATCTAAAAATGAAAAAGGCAGAAGAAATTGGAATGGAAGCTAAGCTCTACCAATTTCCAATGGCTACAAGTTCAGAAGATTTAACCCGTGAGTTAAGAAAATTAAGAAGTAATGTTGGTGTTCATGGGGCACTATTACAACTACCCATGTTTGACCATCTAAGAGACTTTAGAAAGCAAATTATTGATGCTATTCCTTATGATAAAGATGCGGATGGATTAACTCCATATCAACAAGGTAGGTCTTCTCATTTACATGAAGATTCAATTCCCCCAGCTACAGTTGAAGCAATTCTTGAATGTTTAGATGAGTGTTTTGATCAAAATTTAACTTGGCAAAATATTACTAGCGGTTCAGATGAGCTAGATTTATTAAAATCTCAAAATGTTGTGATAGTTAATAATAGTAATTTAATTGGAAAACCACTAGCGTCAATTTTATCTTCTCTTGGTGCAACAGTAACTATTGCAAATGAATTTACAGAAGATCTTGGTTATTTTACATCTAGAGCTGACATCCTAATAACCGCAACTGGAAAAACAAATATAATTAATCATGAAATGGTTAAAGAAGGTGCTATTGTTGTTGATGTAACAAGCACAAAAGTTAGTGATCAAATTTTAGGTGATATAGTTCAAGACGAAGCAATGCTAAATAAAGTAAGCTATATTACTCCAGTTCCAGGTGGAGTTGGTCCACTTACAGTTGCTTGCTTATTAAGAAATGTTGTTAGACTTTGTTCTTAATTAGGTAGCTTATACTTCAGACATAAATTATTAACTCTATCTTTCAAATCTGCAAAATCTTCTTTATTATTTTTTAATCTATTAAATAGATCAATAATTATTTCAGCTACTTCTTTTATTGCATCTTCTTTCATTCCTCTTGTTGTAAGTATTGGTGTTCCTAAACGAAATCCTGATGGATGCACAGGACTTCCTTTTTCGTATGGTACGGTATTTTTATTTGCAATTATTCCAATTTCAGCTAGTTTTGACGCAAGATCTGATCCAGATATTCCATCACTTAAGACTTCGACTAAAACCAAGTGCTTATCAGTTCCTTTTGTTATTACGTTTAATCCCGCATTAACTAGTTCATCAGCTAAAACCTGTGCATTCTTAACAATTTGTTTTGCATAATTCTCAAAATCTTTTGTATCTGCTTCTATAAACGCCTGTCCAACACCTGCAATAGTATGATTAAATGGACCACCTTGCAAACCTGGAAAAACAGCTCTATCTAAGTTTTTAGAAAACTCTTTTCTACACATTGCTACAGCACCTTTTGGGCCTCTTAGCGTTTTATGTGTAGTAAATGTAACAAAATCTGCATATTCAAATGGAGAAGAAACTGCACCACCTGCAATTAGTCCAGCCTCATGAGCAGCATCTGCATGATAATATGCTCCAACTTTATCAGCGATTTCTCTCATTCTTTGGTAATCAATATCTCTTGGGTAAGCAGTACCTCCTGTAATTATTAACTTTGGTTGTTCTTGAACTGCTAATTTTTCAATTTGATCATAGTCAAAAACAAAAGTATTAGGATCAGTTTTATATTGAACAATATCAAAAACTTTAGAAGTAAAGTTAACTTTCTTTTTTCCACCTTTATAGGCAATTCCCTCTGACTCTAACGAATCGGCTCTATCTTTTTTAGAGCTATAAGACCAACCATGGCTAAGATGTCCACCATCAGGTAAATACATGCTCAAAATCTTATCTCCTGGCTCAAGAATAGAAGTATAAACAGCTAAGTTCGCAGCACTTCCAGATAAAACCTGAACATTGGCATGCCAGTTATTTTGCACTTCTTTAGAATCGTGCTTAGTCATTACTTTTACTGCCATATCTCTTACAAAACCTTCAAGTTCATCAATTACTTCGTTTCCTTCGTAATATCTTGCAGCTGGATAACCTTCAGAATATTTATGCATAAAAACAGAACCTACAGCTTCTCGAACTTCTTTAGAAGTATAGTTTTCTGAGGGAATCATTCCTAGGGTATTATGTTGCCTATCGTATTCTTTTTGAATTAACTCTTTAATTTTGTTCATGATTTAAAAATAACTAATTTAAATAAGCACTAAGTGTGCCAAAGTTTTGGTTTAAATTAGTTTTTTAAGTCATCGGAGAGTTGTTTTAATTCATCTATAGTTATAGTACCGTTTTCTTTTATATTTTGAAACACTGGTTTTAAATCTTTAATTTCTTTTTCAGTTAATCCAAGTTCAGTCTCATAATAGTTTACTGTTACTTTTTCACCAGCTTTATACCCAAGTCCATATGAAATTAATACTGCTAAAGAGATTAAAAGCAAAAAGATTATTTTTCCACCAATCGGAAGTTTGACAAAAAATCTAACTATTGTCATAAATAAAAACCAAATAGTTTTTAGGATAGAACCAAATATAGATAAAAACGAAGATATTAGTCCAGAGCTAGATTTGGAATCCATAGTATCTTCATGCATTGTTTCGTCTTCCATTTTTTTGTATTAATTAACCTATTATACATTAGATTTAGTTCTCGATATGAAAAATCATAGATTTTTCTACTCGAACTGACATAATAATCTTTGTCATCTCGAGTGCCATGAAGTCTTGACTTCATGGTGTATCGAGAGATAGACAGTAATCGTGTATACTATAATTATGAAAGAAGCACTAGACAGAGTAAAAGATGTAAACTCAAGAACAACACTGAGTCCGTACACATTGCCACACCTAAGAGAATTTATGCTGAGTCTTAAGAATGATAATTATTCAAAAAAGACTTTGGATAACTACGCAAGAGACTTGGAAATCTTCTCCGCATTTTTATACTATATTGAAACACCTTTCAAAGACATTTCCAAACTAGATATTATTGAATATAAAGGATTTTTAAGAGATCAAAACTATATTCCAGTTCTACATGCGTTTCAAAAGAACGAAGAGCTTACACAAGGAATTATTAATAAAAGTAAAAGCGAAATTTCTGAAAAGAAAAAAGCTTTATACAAAGGTCAACTTTCAGATAATTCAGTAAATCGAATGCTTTCAGCATTAAGGCGATATTTAACCTTTTTAGACGATATAGATAAAGAGCCTCCATTACCTGCTACAGCAATTAAAATGATTAAAGCTGAGAAAAAAGAAAAACAAGTAGCTGAATTTGATGAACTTGTGAAACTTCTAGAATACCCGACAGAGTTTGAAAATGATCCAGTAGTTTCTGCAAGAAATAGGGCGATATTAGAATTGATTTTCTCTACAGGAATGAGAATTTCAGAAGTTGTTAGCTTAGATAGAGATATGATTAGAATTGAAAATAATGCTATTGCAGATAATAAAATTTATGTAATGGGTAAAGGTAAAAAACAAAGATTTGTTTATCTAACAGATAGGGCAATTCATTATTTAAATGAGTATTTAAAGTTTAGAACAGATGAATACCCAGCTTTTTTTATTCCTACTAAAGGAACACGAAAAGCAACAGAAAATCCTTATATTGTAAGAATTTCACAAAACTATATTCAAATGAAAATTGCAGACTATAGGAAGAAATTGGGAATTATTGTTCCAACTAGTGCACACAGTTTAAGGCATGGGTTTGCAACTTATTTAGCAGAAGAAGGAGCAAATCCTGCAGCAATTCAAAGATTATTGGGACATTCTAGTTTGCAGACTACTTCTAGGTATGTACATGCATCAGATAAATTTGCAGAAACTGCTCATAGAGAGCATCATCCGCTTAATTAATCTGTTCGTCCCTCAGTTGATTGTTCGAGAATATAGTGAGCCATATGTGAACCAGTTCCTGCTAGCCTTAATATACTAGTACCTAAGTCCACAAAATTCTCCTTCATTTGATTTTCTGGAAAATCTTCTTCCTGTTTTATAAATATATCTAAAAGGATTCTTTCAATATGTTCATAAAGCTCACAAATCTCTATAATTTCATCAAACGTAAATTTATCTTCAAAGTCTTGAATATCATTTATTATAAAATTCAAGCTTGAAATGCCTTTTAGTTGATTATCTTTTGCATACTGCCTAAATGCTTTAAACATATTACTGCCTTCTTCCACAACTAATTGTCCTCCTATTCTCGGTCGATTTTCAGTCCGATTATAATCATCTAAAACATCTCTTGGCATAGGCCCTGAAACTACATCTTGTCCCTTATTTATCCTACTAGCTCCATCTAATCTTACTAATTGATCATCAGATAAGCTTCCTTGTCCATCTGAGTAATAAGTTATCATTTGTGTTTCCATACTTAATTACTTTGAATGTTAACAAACAAATTCTTAGCAAACTCATAGCCGCACATTGAAAGTACTTTCATAATGATTATCAGTTCTTTTAGTTCAGTTCCACAATATTGAATAATTTGATTTCTTTTATACTCAGCATCTGCAACACCCAGTGAAACTGAAAATTGACTGATAGTTTTAAAAAGAATATTTATTAGGCTAGACTGTTCTTTTATAAAATCTATGTGAGCTAATTCATCTTCTTCTAGATATGAATCTTCATCACCATTAAGCATCGGCATATATTGATTCCCAGTATTGATAATATACTCAAAAAAATCAGGATTAAAATCAAAATTTTTCTTTGTTATTTTTGACATCTTAA
>JAGQLJ010000013.1 GCA_020429495.1 Candidatus Dojkabacteria bacterium | reverse complement strand
TATTTCAAAATATTACTGAATATAACGATTATAAAGAATCTGCAAAGCTTCAAAAGAGAAGAGATGTGCTAAAGCTATCTCTTGAGAAATCATTCTTGTATAAAGAAGAAGATAAATATTTCTTTACACCAAAAGGCTCAGTAATTATAGAAAGTATAAAAAATCATTTGATATCTGAATTTAATGAGGACCATCCAATAAATATTTACTTGCCTTCAAATACTGATTATAAAAGTGCATTTAAAGCTTTAGATAAAGCAATTGAAAGTAAAACTTTAAGCTATAAGGTTTTGCCTAAAATGGTTATGTCAGAAATAACAGTTGCTAATGAATTGATTAATAACCCAACACCAGTATTAATTTCAAAGCTATATATGCAAAATGGCAAGGAGCTAATGAATTCAGCAGATTTTATTGAAAAGCTAATAGATGTTTGTGGCTACATTACTAAACAAGATATAAATGTGAATATTCGATGCACTGATCTTGAAAATAAAATTGTTAAAACTGTTTCTACTTTATTTCAAAAAAGAATTATTTCTCACACCAAGGTACTTTCAAATAAAGTTAATGGTATTGCTGAGATTGAATTTAATGTAAGAGATTCTGTAGGAAAAGAGTGGATTTTATGTAGATGTTTTATTCCAAATGTAACAGATGAAAGAGTAACTTATAGAGATAATCAAAACCAAAATCAGTCTGCAGTAGAGATAGGTGTGTATTTCGATATTATAAGCATTTTTGCCTATCTAGTAGAAGAATTTGAGTATGATATGCCATTTAAATTCAAGCCTGTGCAAGCAGTTTGTATTCCAAAAAGTAACGATCAGTTAGATTTCGCCACTTCAGTTAATAATCATTTACTAAATAATAACTTTAGAACTATAATTGATAACAGATCGCTAAGCCTACAAAGCAAAATTTACGATGCAGAGAAGAAAAAGATTCCATTTATTTTTATTATTGGGCCAAAAGAAGAATCTAATAATGCAGTATCAATAAGAAAAAGAAATGTTGAAATTGGTTTAATGAGCAATGAAAATCTAATTAACTTTATAAACGAGAATAAAGAGAAACGGTAGATATAGAATTGCATGAGTGTTGTCCTATTGCCTTTCCAGCCCATTTAATATATAATCTAGTCGCTTAAAGGTTAATAAATAGTAAGATAAAAAAATCACGAGGATATTCAAAAAAATCTGATAATCTAGATAAATACGAACGAAATGATAGAATCAGAGCGCCAAAAATAATAGTTATAGACCAAACGGGCGAAAATATCGGAATAATAAGCCGTGACGAAGCACTTGAAAAAGCTAGAAATGCTGAATTAGACTTAGTAGTTATTGCTAAGAATCAAGATATTCCAGTTGCAAAGATTGTTGATTGGTCTAAATTTAAGTATTTACAGAAGAAGAAACAGAAGAATCAGACAAAATCTGTTGAGATAAAAGAGTGGTGGTTTAAACCAAAGATTGAAGACCACGATATTCTTAACAAATTAAGATTCATTAAAAAATATCTTAAGAAAGGAGGAAAAGTTAAGGTAACAGTAAAATATATTCGAAGAGCTCAATACGATGATATGCGAGACACTTTGAATAAAGTTATTGAATTAAGTTCTGACTTTAGTGAACCTGCATCTGAAATAAATAGAGAAGGGCGAAACTTAAGCATTTTTTTAAAATATAAAAAATCAACCGATAAAAAAAATGAAGAAAAACAAAGCGAAAACACATAAATCAACTGCAAAACGGTTTAAAATCACAGGTAGTGGTAAAGTAACTAGAGTTAGCAGAAGTAATAGAAAGCAAAGATTTGCAAGAAATACTAATAGTAAAGCAACTAATTCAGATACTAAACAGTTGCCTTTAGCAAGAGTAGAAGCAAACAAGGTTAAAAAATTATTACAAAAATAAGCTATGAGAATCAAAAGAGGAACAGTAAAAAACAGAAAGCATAAGAAGATGCTAAAACAAGCAAAGGGGTATAGAATGAGCTACAGTAAGCTTTACAGACGTGCAAAAGAGGCTGTATGGCACGCAGGTTCATATAGTTATGGACACAGACGACACAGAAGAGCACAAAAGAGAAGAGAATGGATAGAAACTATTTCAGCTAAACTTGCTGGAAGCGGAGTTTCATACAGCAAATTTGTTGGTGGACTAAAGAAAAACAATATCGAAATTGACAGAAAGAATCTTGCAATTATGGCTATTGATAAGCCAGCGCACTTTGATGCTTTAGTTGAAACAGTAAAATAAGTTAACTAAAAATAATAATAAAAAGATCCGAAAAAATCGGATCTTTTTTTATGCCTTTAAGTCCTTCTAGTTAGCTACAATTTCTATAGTTCCAGGTGCAGTTGATTGGAAAGTTGTTCCGCTTTGAGTAACTCCTTGAACAGTATATTCGTAAACAGCATTTTGATTTGGTATTTGAGAACCTGGAGCAGAGTGGAGATAAACACCTCCACCTTGATCTACCATTGTTATATTCTGTACTGTTCCTACTGTTAAGTTACTTAGTATTAAAGTAACAGACTGTAATGGAACACTACCATTATATTGAACTCTCACATTGTAAGCAGTTCCTTGGCTTATATCTGAATAATTAAGAGTTCCTGTTGTTGCCTCTAAAAAAGTAAATGATAGATTATTACTTCCTTGTTGAGAACCACTATTACCAATAATAATTTTATCGTCAAATGAGTCGGATTTGCCATCTAGATCATATGCAATTATTCGAACAGAGTAGGCTTGACCTGATGTAAAGTTATACTTTTTTATATTAAAGTCTTTACTAAAATCAGGGAATCCTGATGTAACACTTCCAACTTTATTTCCATCCATTATTACATCAACATAATCTATTTGAGATGATACTGAGTATGCCTTCATAGAAACACTTAGTGTATTTGTATCAGCACTAATATTTCCATATGTTATTACTGGACCATTTGATAATCCTGATCTGTCGATGTCACAGTATTCTGTTGGTACAGCACTGTTATTACCTCCATTTTTTGCAACAAATGCATCTAAGAAACTTTGCCAAGTTGGTGCAGGCATTCTATATTGCTTAAATGTTTTCTTTACTGCTAATCCTAGTGCAATATCAATATCTCTTGCTAACTTATCTTGCTGATCACTACATACATATACTTCTTTTTGAGTAATATAAGATTTATAGTCAATATTACTAATCATCCAGTCTGATTCAAGACCAATACATTGTCCATCGCTATTACATGAACCTCCACCTCTTGTAATAAACCCTGGTCTTTCAAATGGTGTTCTAGCTTGGAAGTATTCTGATCCTCCAATTTCTCTTAGATAATCTCTTAACCAAGGAGAAACAACAATACTTGCATATCCATAGTATGGATTAGTTGGTTCATTGTTATTATTACCAACCCATGCCATTGTTACCATATCTGGTGTCCAAGCAACTACAGATGAATCAATATTTGATTCTGATGTACCTGTTTTTGCTGCAATATCTCTTCCATCCCAAGATAAGTTCTCGTTATTTAGTAATGTTTGATTTAATAGGAATGCTCCTTGTGCGCTTCCTACTTCTTTTGGCTCAGGATCAGCTTCATATATAATATTTCCTTGGCTGTCTTCAATTCTTAATATTGATTCAACAGGAGTATAGTCACCTTGTGTTGCAAATACTCCAAATGCTGCAACATGTTCGTAAGGATAAATTGCTGTTCCCCCAATTGCTACTGAATGACCAAACTGAGATTCATCTTCATATGTTGTATATCCAAATTCTCTAGAAGTTTCTAGATAAGTATGTACACCAATTGCTTCAGTTAGAATTAGAGCAGGGATATTTCTAGATCTTCTTAGCATCTGTCTTGTTGTAGTTCCATCAATTCCATCATAACCACCATTCCAATTTTTTGGAGTGTATCCACCAATTGAAATTGGTACATCTGGCAAGAAATCACCTGGATAAGTTATTCCCATAACATATGCAAGGTAATATGCCATTGCCTTATTTGTTGATCCTGGAGATTGTAGAGTAGCTAAAACATTAACTTCAGGGTTAAACAAACAGTTTGCTCCGTTCTCGTCGCAACCTTCGCTGTCTCCAGTAAAACTTTTTGAACCAGCCATTGTTAAGATTTCTCCTGTTTTTGGTATTGTTGTCATTACAGCAGCGTTATGCACGTTATATCCAAGATAATTGTTTCCTCCAAAAGCTGCATACTTTTCTGCAATTTGTTGTAGATCATAATCTAGAGTAGTGTAGATTCTATAACCACCGTTATGCAAATCTTCTTCTGTAAATGGTTCTTCACCATTTTTATAATTCTTTTCTTGTAGTTCTTTTAGAGCAAAGTTTACGAAGTGACCAGCTTTTATGTCTGTTGCAAATGGTGGTTTATATTCTAAAACTTGATCTCTTGCATCAGCAATCATTTCATCTGTAAAATATTCAACCTCTTCTGGTTTAAACTCAACTCCTTCTTCTTTTGCTTTTTGCCTTTCGTTTGTTTCAATTTGATCGTTAATCTCATCTTTGTTCTCTTGAATTTGTCCAAGAACATATAGTTGTCTTTGTTTTACTCTTTCTTGAGATGACTCTGTGTCACCATCATAAGGTTGCGTTGGAGATAAGTATGATGGATTTTGAACGATAGAAGCTAGTATTGCAGCTTCAGCCAAAGTTAAATCCTTTGGATCTTTATCAAAATAGAATCTTGAAGCAGATTGAATTCCAACAATATTTGAACCGTATGAAGTTACTGTTAAATACATTCCTAGAATGTCATCTTTAGTATTAGCTTGCTCAACTTTAGTTGCCATAAACAGCTCTTGAATCTTTCTTTCTACCTTACTTTGTACATCTCTAAGTGCTGTAATTTTAATTAGCTGTTGTGTAATTGTACTTCCTCCACAAAAATCGCTACCTCCTGATTTAGCAATGTTAATTCCACATCGTAAAATTGCTGCTGTATCAAAACCATCATGCTTATAGAATGATTCATCTTCTGCTGCAATAAATGGCCATTTAACTCTTTCTGGAATCTCATCAATATTTACTGGATCACTATTTACATCTCCAATTACCTTATATAATTGTGTTCCTTTTCTATCATAAATTATGCTTGAAATTGGTGGATCTGGAAAAACCTCGTCTACTGTTGGTAAGCTATCATTTAAACCTTGCAACCAACTGAATGCATAAATTGTTCCACCAAGCATTCCAATTAGTATTATTGCAATGATTATTAGTGCTACTTTGGCATACTTTCTTATTTCTTGTTGCCTTTTAGTTGTTGATAAAGAGCTTTTAAAGTTTGATACACGTCTTCCCGCGCTTCCTGCAGTTCTTTTAAATGATGATGATCTTGTACCTGGCCGCCTAGACCTGGATTTGGAAGATAGTTTTACTGTTTTTGTCATAATAATAGAATAAGCTATTTATTATATCATTTTGCCACACATGAAGATAAAGAGGAAGTTGTATTGAGTGGAAAAAGGGTGTTCATTTTGATGGCGGAGAGTAAGGGATTCGAACCCCTGGTCCCTTGCGGGACGCTCGTTTTCAAGACGAGTCCATTCGACCACTCTGGCAACTCTCCAACCTTGAAACGTAAGAATTATATCAATAAAATCTATATTTGTAACCTTTGTCTGATAAAATGTGCACAATGAATATATCAAATCTCTTAAATAAAAGTGATGCAATAAAAGAACTTCACAATAAGATTTTTTTAACGAGAGCATATACCGACAATGATCTAACAAATCTACTACAAGAAATTGTATTTTTGGTAAATAATCAGAAATTAGAGATAGTGGATGCTGCATACATAATTGTTGATATCATATTAAAATTTGATGAGAGAAATATTCATTCATATATTTTTGATGAAGCAGCCAGTCTAGAGCTTGCAAGAGAAGAGAATTGGTCTAAGATTGAAAAAGAAGCTAGCTGGTCTAAAATAAAAACAGAACTTTCTAAAAAAATAGTTAATTCGTAATCTATCTTCGCTAAAGCTACGATTGACAAGTTTTTAATTCCCCGCCTACAACGTTATGCCAGTCCGCAGCAGATGCAGCGCTACTAGCAGAAGTAGCATTACGGGCAGGGTAATTGTATAATTGTCTTGATGAACATTTTCAAATCTAAAAAACTTAAGTATGTCTTAAAGCTAATTTTAGTAATTATAATGGCTGCAAGCCTTCTTGGAGCACCCCTACTAACAATTTTAGCTGTAATAAAAGGTTAAAACTTGTGGCTACACCTTATTAATAGCTTTTCCCTAACTACAATAGGTTATAATTAGTTATGAACTTATCTGATTCAGTAACATCTCTAAAGTATGTGAGTAGTAGCTATTCAGAGAAACTTGATCGTTTAGGTATCAAAAGTGTTAAAAATCTTTTAACATATTTTCCAAGATCGTATACAGACTCTAGTCACATTGATGATATTTATGGAGCATTAATAAAATTTAAGGATGGAGTAGAAGAATTTACAATAAAAGCAAAAGTTGATGAAATTAAAAGCATAAGACTAAGAGGAGGGAACAGAACTTTACAAAATGGCCAAGTATCTGACAAATCAGGTTCTATACTTATACAATTTTTTAATCAACCATATTTAACTAAAGCACTAAAATATAAGCAAGAGTATTTATTTAAAGGAAAGATCAAGCAAAAAGGCAATCAATTCACTTTCTATCCCACAGTATTTGAAGAGGTAAAAGAAGAGGAGGAGAGTATTCATTTAGGTAGAATTAGCCCTGAATATGCTCTTACAGCAGGTGTGACTAAAAAATGGTTTAGGAATAGAGTTAAACAAGCACTAGATCTACTTAAGGATAATGAAATTGATTTAAAAGAGCTAGACAATATAGATAGCTTAGTGAAAACAAATACAATAGTAGAATATTTAAACGAGCTCCATTTCCCCGAAAATGAGAAAACACTTGCTAAAGCCCATGATGCACTTGCTTTGCTCGAAATGGCTGATGTTCATTTGAAGGTAAAAAATAGATTAAGTAAAGAAATTAAAAAGTATGAAAAGCTAGACATAGCAAAGGCATCTAAAGATTTAAAGACTATTCTTAAACAAATTCCTTTTGAACTAACTGAAGATCAGAACCAAGTGGTTAGCAATCTTGTGGAACAATTACAGGACAAGAAACTTATTAATTGTCTAATCCAAGGAGATGTTGGTTCTGGAAAAACGATTGTTTCTTTTATACTAGCCTATATTTTTGCTAAGCAAGGAATACAAGCTGCTATTCTTGTACCTACAACAGTACTAGCAAGACAGCATTTTGACAATGCAAAAAAGCTTTTCAGCTTTGATAAAGACATAATTGTTGATATGGCATCAACCGAGAATAAGAAAGCAGAGAAGAGCAATTTACTAATTGGAACTACAGCAATAATTCATAGAAACGAGCATCTGATAGATAACCTTGGCTTAATAGTTGTGGATGAACAACATAGATTTGGTGTAACTCAAAGAGAGTTCTTATTAAATAACTTAAAACAGAAGAAAACTCCTCACTATATTGATATGACAGCCACTCCAATACCAAGATCAATTACAGAGGTCTTTTTCTCTGATATTGATGTATTCTCTATAAAGAGCAAGCCTAAAGATAGAAAGAGAATTAAGTCATACTTAGTGCCTTCAAATAAACGAAAGGATGGCTATAGGTGGATTAAAGATAAAATTTTAAGTGAAGGGAATCAAGCATTTTGGGTTTGTCCACTTATAGATAATAGCGAAGCAATTACATCTAAGTCAGTAAAAGAAATTTATACTGATCTTAAAAAAAATCTTCCCGACTTAAAGATTGAGTATTTACATGGAAAAATGAAGAAGCAAGAAAAAGAAGCGATCATGAAACAATTTTCTGAAAATAAATTTCATATATTAGTATCTACAACAGTAATTGAGGTTGGTGTTGATGTGCCAAATGCTACAATTATGGTTATTGAGAATGGAGAAAGGTTTGGACTGGCACAACTACACCAAATCAGAGGTAGAGTTGGTAGAGGTAGCGATCAAAGCTATTGCTTTGTGTTTACAGATGACCTGCCAGAGGCAGGTTCAGAAAAAGAAGCAAGTGATCGACTTCATTACTTTGTGTCAGAGCATAATGGACTAAAGATTGCTGAGTTTGATTTACAAAGCAGAGGTCCTGGAGAAGTTTATGGTACAAAGCAATCTGGAATCCCTAATTTGAAGCTAGCTAAGCTTACTGACTTAGGCTTGATAAAAAAATCAAAATCACTAGCTGAAAAAGCGTATAATTCAGGTATTACAGAAATATCACTTTTTAATTAAAATAAATGAATTTGATTCAAATATTATTACTCGCAGTTTTACAAGGATTAACAGAATTTATTCCAGTTTCTAGCTCTGGGCATCTTGTTATTGCATCTAACTTCCTATCTTCAAATGTGTCTGCAGAAGATATAAACAGCGTAATAATCTTTTTACATTTTGGTACATTATTTGCAGTAATATTTCACTACAGAAATTTTATTTTTGAAATCTTACTAGGATTAGTAAAAAGAGAAGAGAAGTATTTATTGATTGCAAGAAATATTATTCTAACTAGTATTCCTGTATTTATTGTTGGTTTAGGCTTTACACTTTTTATAGAAAAAAATCTTTCAAGAGAAGTTCAGTTCTATATTGCAACAGCAGCACTAATTACAGCAGGAACATTATTTATATTTTCAGAAAGATTTATACTTAACAGCAGAGAAAGAACTCTAAAGTCTGAAGACTTATCTATATATAAATCTTTAATGATTGGTGTATTTCAATCAATTGGCGTAATTTACGGTGTTTCAAGATCAGGTATAACACTTTTTGGTTCAAGATCTTTAAGCATGACTAATAAAGATTCTCTGGATTATACTTTTCTAGCAAGTATTCCCGTTCTTGTGGGAGCAAGCCTTGTAACATTACTCACTGAGCTAGACTCAGCAGTGCAAGCAGTTAGTATTGAAAATATTATTATTGGTATTGTTGTCTCAGGAATAACAGGTTATTTTGCAATCTCATTTCTACTTAGATACATGCGAAAGAGAGGACTTAGACTCTTTGGGTTCTATTGTGTAGGGTTTGGAATTATCTCACTATTGTTAAGCTTTGTAATTTAATGAGAGAGGTCGTTGTTGTACTAGATAGTATAAGATCTGCACTAAATGTTGGTGCTATTTTTAGAACAGCAGATGGAGCAGGAGTAAAGAAACTATATTTAACAGGAATTACACCATATCCACCACATCCAAAGGTTTTAAAAACATCACTTGGAGCCAATGATTATGTTGAATTTGAGCACAATAAAGACATAAATGAAGTGATTGATAATCTAAAAAAAGAGGGCTATTCAATAATAAGTTTAGAAGAGCATAAAGATGCAAAAGATTTCTTTGACGTTAAGCTACCAGATAAGTGTGCCTTTGTTTTTGGAAATGAAATAACTGGTGTGAGCAATAACGTAATTGAAAAATCTGATATGCTACTAATGCTACCTATGAGAGGCAAGAAGAATTCTCTAAATGTAGCAACAACAATTGGAATAGTTTTATATAATTCTATATTTAGTGAGTAATCTATCATGATAAGCTTGCCAAACCATGTGAAACAATTTAACTATGAGTAATCCAAGAATAATTTCAGGAAAATATAAAAACCAAACATTAGAAGTACCTAGCTCGGCAAGGCCAATTACAGATAGAGTGAAGCAAGTTCTTTTTGATACTATTCAGCAAGTAATAGTTGATTCAAAAGTTGCTGATTTATTTGCTGGTAGTGGAAATATCGGCATCGAAGCACTTAGCAGAGGAGCGAAAAGTGTTGTTTTAGTTGAGAATGACGAAAGAGCAGTTGAAGTAATTAAGGATAATCTAAGTAAATTACGAATTACGGATGATCCTGCCCGCAATGCTTCGCATAGCGATGCAGGCGGGAAATTACAAATTATTAAGCAAAGTTATAGTGCTTTTTGTGACAGTTATGAAGAAAAATTTGATTTGATTTTTTTAGATCCACCTTTTGAAAAAGTTTTAACTACTGATTTATCTAAGCTAGTAAGAATATTAGCGAGTGGAGCATATGTTGTTATAAAAGTAGCAACTGAAGATATGAATGAATTCCAAGTTCCTGAGAGTTTTAAGCTAGTTTTAGAGAAAAAGGTTGGTAGCAATACTTTGGTTTTCCTGCAAAAAAGCTTGGTCTAAATGACTTTCCACGTTTTTTGGGGTAAAATCACTCCATGAATGAGTCAACCCTTGAACAACTAAATCCAGAGGTAAGGATTCTTGATGAGTCGCATACAGAAGATTCATGGCAAATTATAGAAGCTTGTGCAGCAAAACTTTCAGAACAAGGCTTTAACCATTGGACAGATTACTACACAAGAGATACTAAAGTAGTAGAGAAAATGATTGAAAAAGGCCTTCTATATGGTTACTTTGACGATGATAAGCTAGTAGGTATAATCAAAATCAGTGATAAGGCTCCAGGGTACTACTTTAAAGATAAAATTATAGAAGAAGGCGATGAAAGGTTCCAAAATGCTTTGTTTGTAGGAGCTCTTGGAGTTGACCCTAATGTACAAGGTAAAGGCATATCTAAGAAACTACTAAAATTTGCTGAAGATATAGCCATGGACTCCGGCAAAAACTGTATTGTTCTTGATACAAGACTGGAAGTGAAGTGGCTGGTTGATTATTATATGCAAAAACAAGGCTATAACAATGTCATTAAAATTGATACATCATATCTTCAAGAATTTGGAGAATCCTATATCTATCTGTACAAACTTCTTAGCTAATTAATTCTAAAATTTACATATTCAGTATTTCCTATTTCTAGTGTGTGTGTTAGAATTACCAAGTCCAATTTACAGTTAAACACAAGAAAAATGGCAGCAACACCGAAAAGAAGAAGATCAGCAAGTAAGAGAAATAGTACTCGAGCGGCTGAAAGATATGATAAACAAATAAGAAAAGCAAAAAAGATCAAAAAATTTGGAGGTTCACACCTTGTAAAATCACCTGTGACTGGTAAATTAGTACCTGCTCATAGAGCTACAAAGAAAAACCCTGAATATAACTCTGTAAAAGTAATGAGAGAAGAGTAAAATATACTCATGGAAGATAACTCAAATTCTCGTACAGATCCCCGAAGCCTAGCTAGATTTCTTGCAATTCAGTATCTATTCACAAAACTTCAAGAAGATAAAAGTCGTGTTGGCTATAACGTTTTTGAGCCTAATGCGCTTCTTTCTATTATGGAAGAAAAAAAATATAGCGGTAAACTTTACGAAGAGCTAATTGATGGAGTAGAAGAGAATGAAAAGAAATTAGATGAAATAATTCAAAGATTTGCCCCAGCTTGGCCTTTAGATCAAATTAATCCAGTTGACTTAATTGTACTTAGAGTAGCTGTATTTGAAGGATTTATAAGTAAATTAACTCCTGTAAAAGTTGTAATAAACGAGGCTGTTGATTTAAGTAAAGCCCTAAGTTCAGAAAAAAGTGGTAAATTTGTGAATGGAGTACTTGGTGCTATTTTAAATAATGAAAAACTACCAGATGGACCAGAAAGTAAATGATTTTATGCAAAAAATTAATATTGAGTTTAAAAATCCAGAGCTTTTACAAGAAGCCCTGACTCATAGATCTTACGTAAACGAAAATCCTGATACACCTAATGGACATAATGAAAGATTAGAGTTTTTAGGTGATGCTGTTTTAGAGCTAGCTACAACTCAAATGCTGTTTAACGATTACCCAAGCTATCCTGAAGGAGATTTAACTAGCTTCAGAGCAGCAATTGTCAGAACAGAATCTTTAGCTGAAGAAGCTCTTAAACTAGAGCTTGGTCAATCTTTGTTTATGAGTAATGGAGAAGAGGCTACAGGTGGAAGAGACAGACAATACATCCTTGCAAATGCAATGGAAGCACTTATTGGATCTATATATTTAGATCAAGGCTTTGATGTTGCATTACTGTTTATAAAAGAAAAAATTTACTATAAAGTACAAAATATTGTTGATAATAGATTAGACATTGATGCAAAATCTAAGCTTCAAGAGTTATCTCAAGAAGAATTAAAGATTACTCCAACTTACTCACTTGTTAGTGAGGAAGGACCAGATCATAATAAAACATTTACAATGGCAGTTATGATTGGTGATAATAGCTTTGGAGAAGGGAAAGGAGACAGCAAACAGAGTGCAGAGCAAGTTGCTGCACAGAATGCTCTAGAAAATTGGCAAGAACTTGTAGGCAAATATTTTCCTGCAAATAATGCATGACTATAATGCAATTTTCTGATAAAATCTTTAAGCCTAGTAACCAGATAAGTAAATTTATGCACTCAGAACATAGATTTATTAAAAATATTAATTAGTTAAATAAAAAGAAATGGTACGAATGCGATTAACCAGAGTAGGTAGAAAGAACAATCCTAGCTATAGAATTGTTGTGACTCCTAAAAGAGAAAAGAGAGATTCAAAAGCTATTGAATATCTTGGTCATTTCTCACCTCTAACAAAGACAATTGAACTTAATAAAGAAAGAATTGAGTACTGGCTTTCAGTAGGTGCACAACCATCAGATACAGTAAAAAGACTTCTAATAAAAGAGAAAATTCTAAAAGAAGACAAAAAAGCAAAGCCATTTGCTAAAAAAGCTGGAAGAAAGAAATCTGAAAGAGATGCAGCTGAAGCTGATAAAAAAGAACAAGAGAAAGCAGCTAAAGAAGCAGAGAAGGAAGCAGCAAAAGCTGAAGCAGAAACTGCTAGTGAAGAAGTAGCAACTGAAGAAGAAAAAGTAGAGGAATCTGCTGAATAAGTTAGATTAAAATAAATAATAAAGAGCTCAAAATATTGGGCTCTTTTTTATTGATTAAGCTGAATAACTTGCAAGTTTTCTGTATCCTGCTGAGTTATATCTGTTAAAGGGTCAATATTATCTACCGTATCTTGTTGTGTATCTGTTGTATTGTCTTGATTAGTTGTGTCTTCTGTTGTTTTCGCCTCTTGTGTTTGATTAAGTTGATCAATTGGACTCAAGTTAGAATCACTAGTTGAGCTACCTCTTTTCTTATCTAAATAATCTTGTACATTAGAATTGATAACTACAGTTACAGGCACTTGTAAATATGCATTAAATAGCTCATCACTACTACTTCTTTCTGAAAATTGATATTTTATTAGATTTACTGTCATATTCCATGTGTTTCCTTCACCTGCACTTAAATCCATTTCATTTACAACAATAAAGTCATCAATTAATTCTAAAGCGTCTATAAATTCAAAGACGTCAGTAACATTTCCGGTGATTTCAAACACATTCGGTAATTCTCTTAGGTAGAGTAGTTCATTGCTCTCTATGAAGCTCTCAGCGACTCCTGTGGTGTTTTCATTAAGCTGTTGGCTATTGATTACCAAGTTATGTTCTTGAGCTAAGATGGAAATCTTTTGCTGAAAGTTTACAACTTCAGTTTGTTCTGTTGGAGCAATAGAATTTAAAATAGCTAAATCTTCTTTAAGTTGATCTGCATTTGCATTTAAACCTTGAACTGAAACTAGTTCTTTTTGTTTATCTTTAAGCTTATCGTTTAAATCACCTATATCTCCAATTGTTTGAAATATATTAAATACTTGTGGAATTGTTAATCCAAAGAGTATGAATAAGAAAACAAAGATAGAAAGAATTGGAATAATATATATTTTTGCAATTTTTACCCACTTTTTATAAGCAGCATTCTTCTGCTTTTTCTTTTTGTTAAGCTCAAAAGCTTTATCAATTGTAATTTTTTCTTCGTTACTCATTACTGTATATTAGTTTGGTCTTGAATAATATTGAATGTAATTGTTGCTTTTATCTTCTCATTAGTTGGATCAACTGCAAGATTTGTTAAATAAGGTCTGCTAACTTCATCAATTGATTTAGCTCTTCCTAGAATATGCAGTGCATTATCATACTCATTAACTTCAACTGTTAATGTGTATCCACCTGTTAGTAGTTTTCCATAAGAGACAATCTTACCCTCATCTTCAGTCATTAAGCTTGAAATTTCTAGTAACCTTGATAAAGCAATATCCTTAGTTAATGGTTCAATAAGGAGATTAGACTTCTGAAATATTTCTCCATGAGTAGCAATTACTGCATCATATGTATCAATTTGCTCTTGTACTTTGTCTATTTGCCCTTGTACATAATCAGCTCTAGCTTTAACAGCAACACTACGAATTAAATTTAATATTAAAAATATAAAGATTCCTGCAAATACAAGAACGAATGCGTAGAGTATAGTGTCGTCTCGCTCTTCAAGAATACGAATCTCCGCTTCGCTTTGTTTTGGAAGAAGATTAAAAGCGTAGTAGTTAGGTCTTCTGTATTTGCTTTTTATTATTT
>JAGQLJ010000012.1 GCA_020429495.1 Candidatus Dojkabacteria bacterium | reverse complement strand
TGAGACAAATTTAAGTATAAATAAATTAATAAAAATTTGCTTTGAATTAGA
Organism: Candidatus Dojkabacteria bacterium; assembly: GCA_020429495.1. GTDB lineage: Bacteria > Patescibacteriota > Dojkabacteria > J137 > J137 > JAGQLF01. Next base: position 4,501 of record JAGQLJ010000012.1, on the reverse strand, counting down.
AATTCAGGGTATTTTAAATAAACAGCTTGATGGAAAATATTCATTAAGCAATTTGTAACAATGAAATCACTAGTAGTAGTAGAATCGCCGTCAAAGGCAAAAACAATAAATAAGTATCTTGGAAAAGATTATGTTGTTAAAGCATCAAAAGGTCATGTTGTTGACTTGCCTAAATCAAAGATGGGAGTTGATGTTGATCATGACTTTAAAGTTGATTACGTTGTAAAAAATGAAAAATCTCTAAGTGAACTTAAGAAAGCATATAAAGGTGCAGATAAATTAATACTAGCTGTCGACCTTGATAGAGAAGGAGAAGCAATTGCATGGCATGTTGCTCAAAAACTAGGAGCACTTACAGAAACAGGGAATCCCAAACGAGGACATGATGTAGAAAGAATTGTTTTTAGTGAAATTACTGAAGATGCAATAAAAGACGCAATTGAGCATCCAAGAAAAGTTGATATGAATCTGGTTAATGCTCAACAAGCTAGAAGAATTTTAGACAGGCTTGTTGGTTATACACTTTCCCCAGTTCTTTGGAAGAAAATTATGTTTGGCCTATCAGCAGGTAGAGTACAGTCTGTTGCTTTGCGTTTAGTTGTTGAAAAAGAAGAAGAAAGAAATAAATTTGACCCTGAAGAATATTGGTCACTAATTAGTTATGCAAACGACAAGAAGGGAGGGAAGCCAGAAATCGAAGTAAAAATAAAAGAGGATGGTAAGGATGAAGAAGAGAAGAAAGAAAAGATTGATCCAAAACTTATTCCTTTTGAATATATATATGAACCAAAAACAAAAGGATTAAAGAATCAAAAATCTGTAGAAAAAATTATTGATGAAGTAAAAAAAGAAGATTTAGTTGTTGAAGACGTTATTAAAAAAGAATCTAAAAGAAATCCAAAAGCTCCATACACAACTAGCACCCTTCAACAAGCGGCAGTAAATACACTTGGATTTACATCAAAGCGAACAATGATGGTTGCTCAAAAGCTTTATGAAGCAGGGTTTATTACATACATGAGAACTGATTCTACAGCAATGTCTAAACAGGCAATTGATGCTGCAAGAAAATTAATTAAAGATAAGTATGGAGATAAATATTTACCAGAGAAGCCTAATATTTATAGTAAGCAAAGCAAATCTGCTCAAGAAGCACACGAAGCAATTCGACCAGTAAAGATGGATTTAGAAGATGATAAATCTTTTAAGGAAGAGCAAAAGAAACTATATAGAATGATTAGAAATAGAGCTTTGGCTTCACAAATGAATCCTGCAAGAGTAGAGACTGTTACAATCACAGCAAAAGCAGGAAGTAAGCATAAGTTCAAAGCAACAGGAACAAGAGTACTTTTTGATGGATATTTAAAGCTGAAGGCAGAAAAACAAAATGAAGTTATTCTTCCTGAAGTTCAGAAAGATGATAAGTTTTATCATAAAGAGATAAAAGCTGCACAGCATTTTACTCAACCACCTGCAAAATATTCTGAAGCAACATTAATAAAAAAATTAGAAGAGCTTGGAATTGGAAGACCATCAACATATTCTTCAATTATCTCAACAATTGTTTCTAGAAAATATGTTGAAAAAGAAGGAAGATATTTATTTCCAACAGATATGGGAATTGTTGTTAATAAACTTTTAGTGTCGCATTTTAAAGATATTGTTGATTATGATTTTACATCTGAAATGGAAGATAATTTAGATGTGATTGCCGAAGGAGGATTAGATTGGAAAAAAATGCTTAAAGACTTCTATAAACCATTTGCAAAAAACGTTAAAGAAACAGAAAAAACTATTACACGAGATGATTATAAGATATTAGGTAAAGCTCCAAAAAATATCAAATGCCCTGAGTGTAATTCAAAAATGGTTATAAAACTAGGTCGATATGGAAGATTCTATTCTTGTACAAAATGGCCAGATTGTGAAGGAATTTTAAGTATGGACGGTGAAAGTCAGGAAGACTTAGAAAAGAAGCCAACAACAAAAGAATTCCAAGAAACGTATATGCCGGCACCAAAGACTGAAGATGACAGAGATTATGTTCTAAAAAGAGGAAGATTTGGCGAATTTTGGGCACATCCAGATTATCCAAAAGTGAAAGACGCACGTCCTTTAGAATATACAAAAAAGAAAAGAACTGAGCTTTTTGGACCAGCGCCCAAAACTGATAAAGGTGATGAATATCTACTTAGATCTGGAAAATACGGTTATTTCTGGGCACATCCAGACTATCCAAAGGTAAAAGATATTCAAAAGGTAAAGAAACAGCCTAAGAAAGAGGAAGAAAAGGAAGATTAGACTTCTATATTTCTCAAGCAAATTTCATCTATTTTAGCCTTCATTAGCTGATATCTTTCTTTAGGTATTGCTTCACCCTCAAGATATGTAGTTTCTGGATTAAATGGTGGCCTACATATTTCTAAAACCTTTGCAGTTGTCTTTCCAGTTGCAATTAAACAGATCAAATCTCCAGTCGATAAATCTGGTATAGGTGAACTAATTCGCATAGATTGATTACAATATGTTGTCTCAACTTCGTTACAACCAGCTCTAAGGTGTACTAATATAAATGCACCTTGAAATAATACTTCATTTGATTTCTGATTTTCTCCTACCATTTGGATTGGGGTAGGGCACCAAGGCTCCATTTCTAATATTGCTGCATCAGCATAATCCTCAACACCAGGCATTGTGCATGTGGTACACAAAATTCCATTCACTACTTGTTCAGGTTCACTATTTGGAACAGCTATATCTTCATTTACTGATGCATCTATTGGTGAGTAAATCATTATTATTAATTTAAATTAGGGGATTATATCACCTATTTTTGACTATTCCATAAGAGTTTATGATATAATTTCAACACAAAACCAGCACGGGAAGCACAAAATTCCTTGTCGATAAAAATCGATACGCATCCCGGAAGTAATTTATATTAAACAAAGGAAACAAAATGGCAGAAAATAAAAATGCAAAGAAGCCTTCTACTGCTTCTGTAAAGTCAAAAGTAGAAATCCCTACAGTTAAGGATATGTTTAAAGCAGGTGTTCAGTTTGGACACGAAACACGAAGATGGAACCCTAAAATGAGAAAGTTCCTATACGATGTTAAAGGTGATATCCATATTATTGACGTATCTAAAACTGAAGAACAGCTTAAAAAAGCAGTACAATTCTTGTCAGAAGCTTCTGCAAGAGGAAATGTTTTATTTGTAGGTACAAAAAAACAAGCATCAAAAATTGTAAAAGATAATGCAGTAAACTGCGGAGCGCATTTTATTGATCAAAGATGGGCAGGAGGTTTACTAACAAATTCTAAAAAGGTAAGAGAAAGTTTTGCAAGATTGAGAGAACTAGAAACTTTATTCGAAAAAGGAGTAGAGGGAAGAACAAAATATGAAATTTCTTTAATGAAAAAAGAGTGGGCAAAGTTATCTAGACTTTACTCAGGAGTAAAAACACTAGATCAAATGCCAAAAGCAATGGTTATAGTTGATACTAAATTTGAGAAAAATGCAGTTGCTGAAGCAGTAAGAATGCATATTCCAATCGTTGGAATTATCGATTCAAACTCTGATCCAGATTTAATTGATTATCCAATTCCTGCTAACGATGATGCAATTTCATCAATTACTTTATTGGTAAAAACATTAGCAGCGGCAGTTAGAGAAGGAAATAAAGATGGAGGTGTAAAACATCACTTAAAAGACTACTCAAAAGCAGAAGTTCAGATTATTAAGAAAGAAAGTGATTCTGATGCAGATGTAGAGGCAGTTGATTTTGATATGCCACAAGGTGAACAACCTAAAACATTCAAAAAAGTTGTAAAAGCCCCACAGAAAAAATCTACAGCAAAGGGTGGAAAATCAAAAGGAATACTAGAAAAGGTACAAGAAGAGAAAGAAAAGAAAAAGGCTAAGAAGAAATAATTATAGTCAAACTTTGACTTTATAACCTTTAGGCGTATAAACTTAGTTTGTCGCCTAAAGGATTACTAAAAATCTGCGAAGATATTTTTTAACTTATCATTTATAATAATTCATATGGCAACAATGGAAGAAATAAAAAACCTTAGAAATGAAACTGGTGCGGGAATCAATGCAGTTAGAGAAGCACTAAAAGAATCTAACGGCGATATGGAAGCAGCAAAAAAATATCTAAGACAAAAAGGAGTTGCAAAAGCTGAAAAGAGAAAAGATAGAACAGCAGCTAATGGTGTTCTTGGTGTTTATATCCATGGAAATGGAAAAGTAGTAACTGTTGTAGAAGTAAGTTGCGAAACTGACTTTGCTGCAAAGAGTCCTGATATGAAAAAATTTGCTGATGACCTAGCACTACAAGTAGCAGCTGCAAATCCAGAATTTATAACTGTTGATGGAGTTAGCAAAGAGAAAATTGCTGAGCTTAACGATACATTTACAAAAGAGCTAGAAGGAAAGCCAGAAAATATTAAGGAAAACATTCTTAAAGGAAAAATGGAAAAGTATTATGCTGAT
>JAGQLJ010000011.1 GCA_020429495.1 Candidatus Dojkabacteria bacterium | reverse complement strand
ATATGCCCGAGGGATCAACTAATAGAGATAAAAGAAGAGCTAAACGAGCTGATGGGGTAACAAATGATTTATTAAATGATCGACTAAAAACAAGACTAATAAATCAGGTGACTAGTTTCTTATCAGGTAGTCAAAATAATCCTGAAATGACCGTTGCAATACTTTGCACATACGAAAGAATATCCAAGGAATTAGATTTAGAAATTGCAGAAGGATTAGGTATTTTGCTAAGCGAAGTTAATCCTGAAGAACGGTATTATTTCAATCAAACATATCAACACTATGCAAACAATCAAATTGATAGGGGTATTAGTGTTCTTAACTGGCCTGTGTATGAAGATATAGAAGCTAATTTAGAAGCTTAGGTTTTTAATGAAATTGTCATAAATTAGAGCTATAGTATAAGGCTCATTCTGCTCTCCTCTTTTTCCTTCAGGAGCTAAGAAAGGACTATCGGTTTCAAAAAAGATTCCCTGGTTATAGAAATCTATTGGAGATTCAAACTTCCTACCGCTTAATAATTTTTTGTATACCTCTCTAAGATCATTGGAATTCTTAAATGTAACAATTCCGTTTACACCTAATCCCCAGCCAGCATCTAAAATCCCTTTTGCAGTTTGGTAGTTTCCAGTAAATGAATGAAAAATTCCAGTTACATTATATTTTCTTACAATTTCTAAACACAGTTTCTCTGCTCCTCTTGAGTGAATACTTAATGGCAGATTGTGTTTTCTAGCTAGTTCTAGATGCATTTTAAATAGTTGCTCTTGTAATCTAGAAGAGTTTTCCTGGTCTTCTTTTGATTTTTCTTTAAACCAATAATGGTCTAAACCTGATTCACCAATTCCTATTACATAATCTTTATTTTCTTCAATCAAATTATTTAATTCATTAAACATCTGTTCAATCCATTCATCATTTTTATCAAAACCAACAAAATATTCAGAGCCAGGAACAAAAACTTCAGGGTCAATTCCAATAAAAGATTTAATTTCTGGATGTTCTTTTGCCATACTTATAGACTTTTTTGAGGAATTTATATCGGTTCCAATATCCCATACCTGTTCAATACTATTCTCTGCACATCGTTTTAAAATATCTTCAATAATTTCATCGTAACCACCAAAATTTATATGGCAATGGGAATCAATTAAAATGTTCTTGTCCGTGATCACAGTTTTATCGTATATTAATTGATATATCTTAACATTTTATCTATGAATAAAATTATTTCTAAGATAAAAGATAATTTTTCCTTAACTACACTTTTGCTAGCTATTCTAATAGGTTTCCTGCTATTTATGTGGTTCGAAGTTAGACCTTCTATAATTATTTCTCAATGTTCACAAAAGTCACCGCTAGAACGTAGCTATGAAGTATATCAGGCATATTATAAAAAGTGTTTAAATGATAATGGTATTAAATTTTAAAAGGAATTTATTGCGTGGATCTTTAAAATATACAATTATTCTGGTAAAATCTAACGCGTAAAAGAATTTAATTCAAAGAATTATAGAAAAAATGGCAAATACATCGTCAGCAAAAAAAGCAATTAGAGTAGCAGCAAGAAGAGCTGTTATTAACCTTAGAAAAAAAAGAGAAATGACTGCTGCAAGAAAAGCAGTAAAAACTGCAATTAGCAAAAAAGATAAGAAAGCAGCTGAAAAGCTTTTACCAAAAGCGTATAAAGAGATTGATAAAGCTGCAAAAATGAATATTATCGGCAAAAATACTGCTGCAAGATACAAATCTCGACTAACTTCTCAAATCAAATCACTTTAAGTAAGTATTTTCTAACAAAAACGAGAAAGTAAATACTATATAATGTTTGAAATATTATTAAACGCCTAAAGTGTCAAAATCCTTTGTTAAACTTGTTGATTATGCAGTTTTTCCTGCATTATTAATGCTTCTAGGTAAATTTGGTGGAATTGCAATCATAAGTGGATTACTTGGATATAATCTTAAATTTAGCCAATATGCCAACTCAGTACTGTCTTTAAATGGAATAGTTCCAAAAGAAGATTTAATCAAAATAACTGTATTTTCTGACTTAATTGCATATTTAGTTATAGCAGTAATAGTTTTAGTAGCAGTAGTTAGAGCACTTTACTTCCACGATTCACATATAAAACCAAGATTGTCTGCAAAATTAGTACAGAATAATATGATGGGATTAATAAGAAATTCTTATTCAATTTACTATTCAGCAATTGTATCGCTGACGTTCTTGTGGATAATGACTTTTATAATAATAATTAACTGGTTAATAAACAAAGAATATATTCTCACCTTATTATTTTCTGTTGTAATTTCTACAACACTTACATTAATAATATATGTAGATATCAGAAGAGAAATTGATAATATAAAAATGAAACCAAGTTTGTATAATTGGGACTAATACCAGCCTTCAACAATTGTGACTTCCATTTTTTGATTAGGGTTTTTTAATAATTCAACCATCCTTCTATCAAGATTATTAGCTCCTCTGTTTAAATTAAAGCCAAAAGTTCTACCTGAATCAAAATGGCTTTTTCTAAGAACAATTTCATGATCAGAACTAAAATCTGGATTTACAAAACATTTAAACTCACTTTGTAATTTTTCACCAGTTTCTGGATCAATAACGCTACAAATAAACTTAACTTTCTTAGAAAAATTTTTTAGCTCATTAATATCAAAATCAGAATTTATTCCAACTATACAATCACCACGTTCAGTTAAATCTGCATCTTTTGTAAACTCAATAGTTTTCACATGCTTAGCTAAAATATTTGGATGACCGTAACAGCTAAACATATATTGCTTTCTCTGCTCTTCCATTAATCTTTTTTAATAAATCTTAACCAGAACCATTGAAATAACCTTGCAAGTATTATGTTCAAAATAGCAAATAATAGGGTATAAATTGAAGAAAATTTTATAGCTTCTAAAATTGAATGATTGCTAGAAGTTGAGAAGTATATAAAGCTAACTACCAAAAATGTTGCTGTTGGGTAAAATCTATTTATATAACTTGAAAACCAATCCAGCTCTTTTCTTAATGCTTTATTAGAAAGTTCTAATTTTTTTACTTCTTTTTCTAATTGTTGTAGAGTCATAATTTAGTTTTAACTGACTAATTTTAACATGCCTACTTAACAATCGTGGCGTTTAGTACAAATACATCTCTATCTCTCGAGCTTAAAATCTTCTTTCCCCAAGGTGAGCTAATTTCACTTTTCTCTTCTTCAGTAATTATTCTTACTTCATTTATCTTTACACCATAACTTAATAACTTCTCTCTAAAATCTCCTTCAAAATATTTTATAGAAAGTTCAGGTAAGCTTCTCTCTTCTCTAAAATCTTGCTCAAATTTATCATCATAAGTTGTAATAACTTTTAGTGCAGCTCCATTTTTAGCAACCATTCTAATATTCTTCCAAATATCATCATCTAAATTTATAAATCCTTCTAGCAAAGATCCCCAAGGAAAATTAATTTGAATTTCATCTGCCAAGGAGTCTAATTCTTGAGGCAAACTTTCAGCTACACCATGAATAAAAATTATATTTGGGAGGCCACCTTTCACAGGTTTTTTTCTAGCTTTTCTAGATACCTCTTCTAAACCTTTAAAATTTGCATCGATACCAATATAAAAATTTTCTGGATGATCAAATGCAAATCTATAAGTTTGCTTACCATCACCACAACCAAGATCAACAATTACCTTTTTGTAGTGCTCATTAATTTTGAGTTTATCTATTGAACTAGTTTTTTTGCCATGAATTACTGAAATCATTAAGCTAATTATATAATTACTGGCAATATTTATAAAACTTAGTATATAATCTCTTCATGCAAAAAAATTATTATTACAACTATTACGTACCCCTTATTTAAGGAGAACTATAGTTGCATGCATAAACTAAAACTCCTTTAAGG
>JAGQLJ010000010.1 GCA_020429495.1 Candidatus Dojkabacteria bacterium | reverse complement strand
TGCAACTTTGTATACATATTCTTATGATTATGCAGAAACATACAGTACAGAAGGATCAGGTACAAATACTACTGAAATTATGGTTGATCCAGTGCCAACTCCATTTGTAAATTCTTTTGCTATTATAAATTTGAATAATAGAATATATAAGTTGAATAATTATTCTGGCTCAGATTTTGATTATTCAAGTATTTCTTTAAATACAATAAATCCAGCAGCTGATCCTAATGCTGTAAGAAATCTTGTTGAAGAGGTTGTAAATAGAAATAATAGTGGAGGTGGTATTGGAATTGCTGAACCATCACCAATTATCGATCCAATTTCTTTATAACATTTGCTATTTAAATAAAAAGGGCAACATAATTGTTGCTCTTTTTTCATCGATATTCATTTTTACTGGGCTCTTCCATAATTTAAATCTTTAGTTTAAAATACATGCATTAGAAAGATTATATTGTGATAGATATTCAAAATTAGAATTTAATATGAGAAAATTAAATATGTCAGATTTGGAATTTCCAAAGAAAATAGAGTCAAAACTAGACTTTAATAAACCAGTCTATATAAAACTATGTATGACTTTAGATTTCACTAATGCTCTTAGTGGAGCAGAAATTCATTCTACATTTGCTTTAACACATGAGGAGTTAGAAAAAGACCATCCAGTTTATGGAAGATTAGTTCAATATTCAGATATGCAAACTGAATTTTCAAAAGATGATGATCTTAGGCCACAGAAGATTACTTTTTGTATTGATTTAACAACAAATTCACCTCTAGAATACGCAATTTGTAAACAAACAATGGTAATGTACTCCGCAAGAAAAATATTAGAGACAGGTATAGCCGCTGATATTAAGATAGTTGAACTTAGAAATATTACTTTGCTTGCAAAGTTAATCCAAAAAGCTAAGGAAATATTAGATATCTAGATCTCAAAGTCAGGTACAATAATATTATGTGAAGCATATATAACCCCGTTTTTTTCCTCTATCTGCATAATAAATTCATCATTAAATCCTTCTCTGCCTTTTACATCATCAAAAAACATTTGAGAAGTGACAAGCTCTTTACCATCTAACCAAACCTTAAAATGAATGTGAGGAGGTCTATACGCTGTTCCCTCACCATAACCTAATGGAACTACTGTTTCAAACTTAAAGTAGCCATTTTTATCAGTTTTTATTCGTCCCCTATAGTACTCATCTTCATATTCACCTTCTTCGCTTGCTTGCCAAATATCTAGAACAGAGTTTGCCAGTGGATCTGAACAACTTGTATCAAGAATATATCCTCCAACAATTAACTTTTCACCATTATTTCCATCTGGAACTATTTTTGTTTGAAAAGGCGAGTTTGGTAAATAGTAAGGGCCACCGCCATCTCTAAATGTTGGTAAGCATTCTGATGAAGCAATTTTTGGTGTGCTATTTCTATCTCTATCTTTAGATATCAAAAATCCACCAAATATCAGTACAGGAATAATAAGAATTGCAATAAGTATATTTATAAGTAATGATTTTGAAACATGAATTTTCATAAATCATTCTAAACTATAATTAGATAAACTACTACTTGTGTAGTTGTATGTTACAACTTAAAGAAATATTTTATAGCCATGTAAACTTTTCCAAAATGAACTGAATGCTTGATCATTTAATAGCTTTTCGATTCTTTTACTAAATAATAAATCTTGCTTAGCTGAGGAAAGAAATTCTAATGCTATTTCTGCAGATAATTTAGGACTTGCTTCACCAGTATACTCACATATTGCTTGACATGCAGCAACTGTTTTAATTGGTTCAATTTGTAGAAATTCTTGTAGTATTCCATTAACTTTTTTTATTAAATCCTCTTTCCCTATTGGCATTAAATCTGGTCTTCTTGCTATACCTGTAAATGATTTGATTGATAAATCTCTAATTATTCTTAGTGCTATTCTGACACCTGATGTCATATTTGATCTAGCTTCCGCATTAGGAAGAGTATTAAAGAAGGCTCTTAAATCTGCTGAAAATTTTGCTTTAATATTTTGTTCAGTATCAACATTTATTACACCATCAGCAATTCCCATCATTTTTGAAATTTCTATCAGCATATTGCAACAATCAGTAATTGGAAAAGTCCCTATAACATTCTCTATATCCAATTGAACTTCTGAAGAATCAGGTGATAAATAATCATTAACTTTTCTCCCCATTAATATGTTTTGGAAATGATCAAGTGTTAGTGCTTGAAGATCATTGTTATTATTAAAATCGTCTAAATTGTTCATAGATATTTATTAATTGCTGGATTCTATCATAATCCCTCTGTATGTCTAGATATATACTTTCTTGCTATAATTCTTTTGTGAAAATTATTAAAACGTTAAGACATTTGCAACCCATCTTTCTTGGGGCAAAAAGCACGTTTTATTCATCTAGTTTGTCAATTGACGTAGTTGAAACAATTCGTCACTCTAAATTAATTAATAAAAAAGATTTAAAGTTCTCTGATCTAATTTCTAGCTTTACTAATCTAAAAAGCAATACAAATACCCAAAATGTGATTGATGATTTTAAAGTAGGTGAGAATTTAGATTTTGTGCATGTAGATGTTGCAACAAGTGAGCTTGAATTTAGTATAAAAGGAGATATTGTAACTGTTTGGTTACCTGGATATGACTTTCCAATAAGAGCAGAATTTTTTGATGAAGATTGTGAAAAAATTACGCTTATTGACCCACTAACTCAAAGATCAATAAAAGAAGTTGATTTTATTATTACCACAGATTATTTACCTTCTGATAAAGGTGAGCTTGAAACACTACATATAGATTTATCAAATCATGAGTTAGACAAAATTGCTTTTACAGATAGATTTATAACTGAAGATATAAATTTGTACTTTAAAGAAGAAAAGCTTGAAATAATTGAAACAGACTTTAGCTTTCCTCCATTATTTTTCTCAAATAAATCTGTTGCCAAGAATGAAATTGCTGTACTTAAAAGTAAAGGTTTTAAAGTTTTAATTAACTCAAAAAGAGGTGATAAAGATATACAGGATGTAAATTTAAAGTTTGATTCAGTTAATATAAAGCTAGATAAAGAAAAAATTGAAAACTTACCAGCTGGTTTTATATCAAACTCAAATAAAATTGCATTGTTTACAGATAGAGAGCTTTATGGAGCAATTGATTTAAGAAGTAGAGAAGCTGGAATTAAATCAAAAATGCTTCAAAATATTTTGCGTCAGTTTGAAGGTGATGTTTCTATTGGCGATTATGTTGTTCACGAAGATTATGGAATTGCAATATATGCAGGTTTAGAACAACAAGTTGTAGAAGAAGTTCCGAATGATTATTTACTACTAAAATTTGCAGATGATGATGAGCTTTATGTTCCTATAGATCAAATTTCTAAAATAACAAAATATTTAAGTAACGAAGGTTCTACCCCAAAATTAACAAGACTTGGTAAAAAGAATTGGAAAGAAGTTAAAGATAAGGTGAAAAAGACCACTTTTTTAACTGCTCAGCAACTAATTAAGCACTATGCAAAGCGTGAAGCTAGTAAGTCTAAGGCTATAAATAAAAAAGACTCGGACGCATATAAAGCTTTTGTTAGTAAGTTTGATTTTGAAGAAACACCAGATCAAATTAGATCAATAAACGAAGTAATTGCGGATTTGGAAAAAGATAAGCCAATGAATAGATTACTGGTTGGTGATGTAGGCTTTGGAAAAACAGAAGTTATTATGAGAGCAAGCTTTAAAATTTTAGAAAATAAAGGCCAAGTTGCACTTTTGGCGCCAACCACAGTTTTGGCTTCTCAACACTATTCTGTATTTACTGAAAGATTTAAAGATACCAAGTATAAAATTGGCTTAGTTTCTAGATTTAATTCTGTAAAAGAAAATAGAGAGATTATTGATAAGGCCAATGTTGGTGAAATTGATATTCTAATTGGAACACATAGACTACTAAGCTCAGACGTAGCACTAAAAAATTTAGAATTATTAGTTGTTGATGAAGAGCAAAAATTCGGTGTAAGGCAAAAAGAAAAGATTAAGCAAATTAATTATGGTGCTCACGTGCTAAGTGTTAGTGCAACACCAATTCCAAGAAGTTTAAGTTTAGCTCTAAGTTCAATTCAAGATATTTCAATTATTTCTACACCACCTAAAGGTAGACTTGGTGTAAATACAGAAATAATTTTTGAAGATTGGAAAAAATCTGCAAACGCAATACAAAATGAAGTTTCTCGTGGAGGGCAAGTTTACTTTGTGCATAATAGAGTAGAGAGTATTAAAGGAATTGAAAGTAAAATTAAAGATCTTGTACCAAATGTTTCTATTGCCGTTGCACATGGGCAAATGTCACCTACCGAATTGGATAGAATCTTTACCGATTTTTATTATAAAAAATATGATATCTTGCTTTCAACAACAATCATTGAGAATGGTTTAGATTTACCAAACGTAAATACAATTATTATTCATGATGCACATAAGTTTGGACTTTCTCAGCTTTATCAAATGAGAGGTAGAGTTGGAAGATCAAAAGTACAAGGATATTGCTTTTTAATGGCCCCAAAGCCTTCTAAAGAAATTATTGATCAAATAAATGCTGATGATCAAGAAGCTCTAAAGAGTTTACTTAAATCAAATGCAGCAAAAAAAGCTAATCAAAAACTATATATGCAACGGCTTCAATCTTTAGTTGATAATCAAGATTTAGGTGCTGGTTTTAGAATTGCTTCAAAAGATTTAGAAATAAGAGGAGCAGGAAATATTCTAGGTGAACAACAACATGGACATATAAATACAATTGGTTATGCTCTTTATATTGAAATGCTTGCTGATTCTATCGAGCAAGTTAAAAGCAGTGAGGAGGTTGTTAAGCCTTTGCTTTAAGCTTCTGCACTATCTACTAATATTTGAAAATCTATTTCTGGCTCGTTTAACACAACTTGTGGCAATTCTTGAGTATCAGAGGGATTATTTAGATAGTATATAAAATGCACTACCTTTATTTGTTGTTTTTCTAAATTCAAAATTTATATCAGAATTCTTTTCAAAAAGATTTACTATTATTGTAAACTTTCTAATTATATTTGCCTCGTGTTTAAGTCTATCAGTATAGAAGATATCTTCATTTCTTTCTCTTAAATCATACATAATATATGTTTCAATGTATTTTGAAAGATCATTTAATCTAGGCAATAAAACACATTTTAATTCATCTCGCTCATCTCGTAGTCTTAATTCATTTGAAATAATTGTAGAAACTTCACCATAATTTCCTAGAATAATTCCTATGTCAATATTAGGTCGTGTTTGAGTTTCTAATGCGCTATCCATTGTGCTTAAATAAAACTACGTCACCATCTTGCATAACGTATTCTTTTCCTTGCAAACCAACTTTTCCAGCTTCTCTTGCTTTTAACCAACCTCCAAACTCAATAAAATCTTCTGATGACACAACATCTGCAGCAATAAAATGATCCTGAATATCTGAATGGATTACTCCTGCAGCAGTTGGAGCTTTTGTTCCTTTATAAATTGTCCAAGCCCTAGATTCTGTTGGTCCAGATGTAAAGTAAGAAATTAAACCAAGCATATCGTATGCATGTTTTGTGAGTAGCTCTAAACCTGTCATTTCTAAACCTAGCGCTTCCATAAATTCAGCTCTGTCTGTTTCAGACATAGTAGATAAATCTGCTTCAGTTTTTATATCTATTGGCAACACAATATGATCACCAACAATATTTTTTATTTTAGCTGCATCAGTTTCATAATTTCCTTCTGATGAATTTACAACATACATAACAGGCTTATCTGTAAGCAAATACAGCTCTCTTCTTAAAATTTTTATATCATCGTTGTTTGGCGTTGGTACTGAATTTGCAAGCTTTCCAGCATCAAGAGCAGATTCAAGTTCTTCTACAAAGTCCATTAAAGGTTTATCTTTTGGATTTGCTCTAACTTTTCCTTCTAGCTGTCCTTTTCTTTGTTTTAGCGTTTCTAAATCTTTTAAAATAAGCTCTGTGTTTATAAGTTCAATGTCTCTAGCTGGATCAACAGAGTTTTCTACATGTGTAATATTATCGTTATTAAAAGCTCTAACTACATGTACAATTGCAGAAACTTCTCTAATATTTGCTAAAAATTTATTTCCTAGTCCCTCACCTTCACTTGCTCCTTTAACAATTCCTGCAATATCAACAAACTCAACAACTGCAGGTGTAACCTTAGCGGGTTTTTCTATTTCTACAATTTTATTTAGGCGTTCATCAGCAACAGTAACAATTCCATGATTTGGATCAATTGTACAAAAAGGATAATTTTCTGCAGGAATATCATTTTTTGTTAGTGCATTAAAAAGCGTTGATTTCCCAACATTTGGAAGACCAACAATTCCTAAAGATAAGTTCATAGATAAATGTAAACTTGAAATTATAACATTAAAAGCTAAGCAGGAACGGCCAATTTTGCCTTTTTTGCTATAAGTAATAAGTTTTAGGATTCTAAACTTATAACTTATTACTTAATACTATTCTGCTTTTATATTTGAATACTCAACGGAGTCACTTACTTCAGCTGTCATTATATTTTCAGTATGCATATACAACAAGTAACTAACCACCACAAAAAACACAATCGAAATTGCAGAGATAAGAATGATTAATTTTTGTGTAATGCTATAATACGACATCAACCAACGGTTGAAAAAATTTAATATAATATTAGTATACTGATAGAATAATTTAGTAGCAAGAATTACTCAGTACTAATTACTAATTTACTAATTACTGTTTTTTTATGGCAAACATTGACGTAACACCAAGCAAAGTAATGGCAAACCTTTTGCATGTGCTTCCAACTTATGCTGATGAAGCAGAAAATCTTATTAACTGCATTGTAGAAATTAACTCTCATACAATAAATAAGTATGAATTAGTAACAGAAACAGGTCATCTAAAATTAGATAGAGTTGGTTACTCATCTCTAGCTTATCCATTCGTATATGGTGCACTTCCACAAACTTGGGATGATGATGGTGACCCACTAGATGTTGAGGTTGTAAACGTTACAGAACCACTAGTACCAGGATCTTTTGCAGAGGTTAGAATTATTGGAATAATGACTTTTGAAGATGGAGGAGAGCGAGATGATAAAGTTATAGCTGTTTTGAATGATGACAAAAGAATGGATCATATAAATTCTCTTGTAGATTTAGGTGAGCATTTTGAAAAAGAAACAACATACTACTGGGAACATTATAAAGATTTAAAGAAACCTGGAACATGTAAAGTTTTAGGATTTCATGGAGTAGATAAAGCAAATGAAATAATAAAGGAGTGCATGGAAAGATACGATAAAGAATATAGAGAGAAAGTAAAATAAAATGGAAACAGGTGATTTTAATTTACCATCACCTGAAGAAGAAGAAAAATATACCTCTGGCTCTAATGTAGACCACATTAAAGAGCCAGATTTTTTATCTCAACCAGAAGACTACAGATCTAACCTTAGCCTATTTCTTGTGAGCGCTGCAATAATTGCTGGAGGAATAAACCTGTATGAGCTAACTTCAGAGAAGTTAGAGCCAGCTTTATTTGCCGTTTTTCTTGGATTAACCCTTTCCTTTATTATTTCTGATGCAATTGATCGAAATAAGCTAGAAATGTAGCTAGATTAATTGAAAATTCATGGTTATAATCCGGTGGATTTATAAATAATAAACAATGGCTAGTGAAAATATACTGAAGATTACAACGAAGATGATAGTGAGAATAATCTGTCAGCATTTTCAAGTTTTATCAATAATTTAGATATAGATGAATTACCAAAAACTAAAGACGAACTCAGAACACAGATATTTGATGTTGCGTGTCAATATTATCAAGCAATTTTTCCTAAAACACCTAATGATGAGTTTGTATATGCACTAACATACCTTTTAGATAACTTTCCCGATGATGAGGATTGGGATGATGAATACTTTTTTCCTAGACTTGAAAGATTAAAATCTAAACAGCATAATACCTTAAGTGACTATCAAGATGCATATAGATTTCTTGATTCAACAATAACTAAATTATTTTTGGCCTTTGAAGGTTCGTTAATTCTTAATGCAGTATGGGATATAAAAAATACAGATATTACAGGATTTGGTGTTAACCTTTTATTAGGTTATTTTATTTTTATAGCTGCTGTTGCCTATAAAAATAATGTTTCGGTATATAAACCACCAAAAAATAACAATACTAACGAATTTTAATTATATTCTCTTCAGGAAACTCTAAGTTCCTAATATGTTCCATCACATCTTTAATTACTTCTTTTAGTTTTGAAACATCTTCATCTGTTACGCTAAAAGTTCTTTTTACAAACTTGCCTTTCTCATCTTTTAAATAATCAATCTGTACTTCATCACAAGCGTATTTAAGTGAGTTAAACTTATCTTTTGGTCTAAAGTTTTGATCTGCTTCACATAGTATTTTATAAAAGACTAGCTGCCTCCAATATCTTCCATCAGATTGTTTTGTATTTCCTTTTATATGATTTTCAGAGTGTGGTTTAGAAGTTTTATAGTCCACAATTCTTACACTATTAGAATCTTTATCTATCATTTCAACTTTATCTATCTTTCCACTTAATTTTATTTCATCACCTTCAGCTAGTTGAAGCATAACATTATGAAAACCAAAGTTATATTCAGCTTCTACTGGTATTTCATATTTATTAGTAGCAATATAGTAATCAAAATATTTTTTTAGAATGCTTGATCCCTCTTCCAATGTTGCTTCATATTCTTCATCGCCTTCAAATTCTCTTTTTAATGTTGCTCTATAAACATTATCTAAACTTTCAAATTTTATTTTACTTAAATCAGAATCTTTAATTAAAGCTCTGTTCAAAAATTCCATTGCTTCATGCACAGCTGTTCCCATAACGGCATTCTTTTGCTTTGCTTGTGGAATTCTAATTAAGTGTCTTTCTTTAAAAAGTATTGGTGATTCAATGTAATCGTTAAGAGCTGTTGCACTTAAAGCAAAGTTCTTTATTCTCTCTCGCAAAAATTTTTCTTCTTCTATACTGTAAGATTCTATTTCTGGTTTTTTAAGAAGAGTTAATAAATCAGAGTCTTTTATATCATGGTCTTCAGGTTTATAGAATTCTAAATTATTTTGATCAAGCTCCTCAACAAATTGACTAGTTGAGAGATTACTTACTGAACCATCATTTATTTCTGTTTTTGCTTTAGTAAAATAAAGTTTTTCTTTTGCTCTTGTCATTGCTACGAAGAATAACCTTCTTTCGTCTTCTAACCTTGAAGCTGCATCTTCTTCAGCGTCATAGTATTCATTATATATTTCTGGAACCAGAAGTGAGGGCATCTTTCTTGTTGAACCCCAATTATTTTCTGTTGCGTGAATAATAAATACATATTTAAATTCTAATCCTTTAGAACTATGTGCTGTTAGCAGATTAACTCCATTTTCGTTTTCTATCTTACTGCTTGTTACTACATAATTATTCTCACTCATTAGTTCAATATCTTTTAAAAACTCTTCAAGCGTAATTTTTCTGTTTACTCGCTCAACGGATTTTATAAATTCGTGAAAAGAAATTAGCGCTAGCAAATCGTTAAATTCAGTATCTACTTCATGATTTTTAGAAACATAATCTAGCAATCCTGAATCGTTAATAATACTTAAAAATAGTTCAGATAAGGTTTTACTCACAGATTCCTTATGCCACATTTTAAGCTGTGAACTAAAATTTTCTATTCCTTTTTGCTCTTCCTCTTTTTCTTCAAAAGATAAAATTTTTTCTATTAAACTTATTCCTTCTTTTCTACAATCTTGAACAAGTTCATAAACATCTACAACTGGAATTCCAAAATATGGGTAAAGCATTGTTCTATACAAATCGGCATTAATATTTTTTTCGAATAAAGAAATAATTTTAAAAATGTTTATTAACTGCAAAATTGTTTCTGAGTTTAGAATATTGTTTGAGCTAGCATGATTTGTAGTAATGTCATGTTGATTAAGAACTTTATTTATCTCTAATCCATGGGCATTCTTTCTATAAATTATTGCAATGTCTTTTGGATTGTTACCTTGTGCTATTAGCTTTTCAATCTCTTTAGAAATAAAAATATATTCATCTTCAATTGTTTCTAATTCATGAAGTTCTGCTTTATCACTATTATCGCTAAAATGAGCTTTTAAAACTTTTTCTAATGATTCAATTCTATTAGATAACCTTTGAACATTATTTTTAATAACTGAACCTGCTAAATCTAAAATATTTTGAGTTGATCTATAGTTTGTTGTAATTGGTATTGTTGTTACATCGCTATACTCAACATTGAACGAAAGTATATTTTCTAAATTCGCTCCTTGGAATCTATAAATTGCTTGATCATCATCACCAACAACAAATACATCTGGTTTTTCTATATCTTTAGTTAATTGATGCAATATTTCGTTTTGCCCTCCGTTTGTATCTTGATATTCATCTACATGAATAAATTGATATTTTTCTTGGTAATAAGATCTTAATTTTTCTTCTTCCTTTAGCTTATCTCCAACAAATAAAATCATATCTTCGTAATCGTAGAATCCGTTCTCTAATAGCTTATTTTGATAAGTTTTATAAACTTTAACCAATTCATTAATTGTTTCTAATTTTTGTAATCTATTTTTCCAATCAACAGTTGGCTCCCCTTTTTTGTTAAGTTTCGGATTCTCTTCATGTTCAACTTTTAACTTTTCACTTTTAACTCTTAACTCTTCCGGGTTTAATCCCTCTTGTTTCAAAGTTTGAATTGCAGAAATTATATCTCGCTCCTTAGCAAACTTATTATAAAAAGGTCTTAGTTTATCCAATTCTCCAGTTTCTTCTATAGATTCTCTAATTACTTTTAGTCTAGTTACATCGTCTAGTTGATTTAAATCTTTAGAAAAAGCAAAGTATTCTGGAAATTCTTGTATAACAGTATTGGCAAATCCGTGGAAGGTAAAAATACCAACTTTGTAAGCATCAGATTCAATAAAGCTTTTTAGCCTCTCTCGCATAGCTTTAGCGCCGGCTTCAGTAAACGTTAAGCAAAGAATGTTTTCTGGTAGTGAGTCTGTTTTATTTAGAATATTTGCAATTCGAAGTGCAAGTATTTGTGTTTTACCAGTTCCAGGACCTGCAAGCACCATAACCGGACCATAGATTGTGTCTACAGCTTTCTTTTGCTCTGTGTTTAGATTTTTATATTGTTGTTCGAATGTTGTCATTTTTTTCTTATCCTCGCACTAATCCTACGCCTTTGCCTTAGTAACTAATAGCAAGCGAGTAGTTATAAGTTTTAGGTTATAGGTATCTAAGAGTCCTTGGTAGAAAAAACTTACAACTTAAAACTATCTAAATTATGTTAATATTATTCTAGCATTATACGTAAAGTAACCAACAGTGCGAAGCTCTCCCCTTGAGGGGAGTACCCTAGTGAACATAGTGAGCTAGGGGGTGGGGTGTTAACACCTCCCGTCTTCTCCTTCGCTAAAGCTAC
>JAGQLJ010000009.1 GCA_020429495.1 Candidatus Dojkabacteria bacterium | reverse complement strand
TGTTTCGTAACAAAAATTTCTAAAAATCTAAATTCTGAGTTTTTGCAAACAGTAGCAGGTTTTGAATATCTCGTAAAAACCTTTCAGGCTTTTTGGTAACATTCAACCAAGAGAACATTCGAAAAGCATCCAGTCCTCTCCGCCAGACGAAACTAGATTTATATTCCAATTTAATATAAAATAAGTTATGGTAATCTCATCAGGAACAGTTCACAATTTGCCTTCAGATTTAAAGAAAGCACTGTCTTCAAATAAAAGCGCTTTAGCTAAATGGGAAAGTCTTACTCCACTTGCTCGTAACGAATGGATTTGCTGGACAATTTCAGTTAAGAAAAAAGAAACACGAGAAGATCATGTAGATAGAGTTGTCAGTGAGCTTAATGATGGAATGAGAAGACCTTGTTGTTGGCTAGGTTGCATTCATAGAAAAGATAAAGAAATTAGTCCATCTGTAAAAGGAATTTTAAGTAAAAGGAAAAAGTCCTAACCTAATAGATTAAACTTAACTATTTCTTTGAAGGCCTTGATTCCGTCTTTGATTGCACTCATTTTTTTACCTTCTTCAAAGCTCCTAGGTTTATAGCTTATTGGCAACTCTTTAAAGTGTAACCGTTTACCATTCAGTCTATATTTTGCAAATTTAGCAGTAACTTCTGGCTCAAATCCAAAATTTGATTTGGAAGTTATTTTTTGTGCTACTTCTCTAAAAACATTACCCTTAGCCATTTTGTAACAAACCTCCATATCATTAGTCCATATTCCTCCAATAGGATATGTAAATAAACTTGATATAAAACTAAGAAATCGATTGCCAAACCAATTTTGCCAATAAATTACAGCATTACTTTTTCCAAATCTATTTCCATAAATTAAATCAATATCATTATTTTCAAAGTTAGCAATAAATTCTTCTAGATCTGATGGATTATATTCATGATCTGCATCTTGAATAACAATAAGATCCCCTGTTGATTCTAAAATACCTCTTTTTACTGTCTGAGACTTGCCTGCATTTTGTTCATTTTTAAAAATTCTTACTTCTTTAAATTTATTTGCAAGCTCTTGCATAATTAAAAAAGTAGAATCCTTTGATCCATCATCAATAATAATTATCTCTTTTTCAAGATTACCTAGCTGTGTAGAAACTACCAATTCCACAATTGAAGAAAGAGTTAATTCTTCATTATATGCAGGTATTACAAGTGATAGTTTTTTATATAACATACATGATTATTAAACAAAGCCATTGTACCAGAAATTATTCCAAAAGAGATATATGATAAATAATAGAAATTACTATTGACTTCATTTTTTTAGCTTCATATACTAAAGTATAAATTTAGAGATAATTTACTTATTATTCTTTAACTCTACATGAAGAGTACACAAGAACAAAACAAAGAAGGATTCACTCTTATTGAAATCCTTGTTGTGGTTGCTTTGATTGCGATCTTAGCTACAATCACATTCATCGCTATTAACCCAGCGAAAAACTTTAGAGATACTAGAAATGCTGAGCGAAGTTCAGATGTTTTGCAGATTCTAAATGCAACAACACAATATACTTCAGAGCAAGGTCATTTACTAGCTGATCTAGGAACAATTCCTGCATGCACTGGTACACCAGCAGCTATTGGTTCAGGAGTTGGTAATGTTGACCTAGCTGCAACATTAGTTCCAGACTATATTGTTGGAATTCCAGAAGACCCAAGTACTGGTTCAGGAGATGGATCTGACACAGGTTATACAATCTGTGAAGAAGGTACAGGAAGAGTTACAATAGACGCTCCTGGTGTTGAAGGGGGAGGAGTAATTACAGTTTCAAGATAATAATCTTAAAACTTTTAATAATAAGAAAGACCTCAAACATTGAGGTCTTTCTTTTTTTGTCTTAAACTAAAGATATGGCTAAAACTAAAGAATTAAAAACTGATGATCCTGCTTTAGAACAACCTCAACAAATGAGTGAGGCAGAGAAAAAAATACAAGAAGCTAACTCGACACCTGTTGCAGTTCAAACTGCAGAATCTACAGAAGAAAGAGGAATCACAGGTATGCTGAATGATATTGTTTTAACAGCTTTAAATAAAAGAGCTTCAGATATTCACCTAGAACCGCATGAAGGGAAAATGGTTGTGAGATATAGAATAGATGGTATTTTAAAAGATGTTTATAACATTGAAAAGAAATACGAAGAAACTTTAGTTTTTAAAGTTAAAGTTAATGCAAAACTAAGAACTGACGAGCACTTTGCCCCTCAAGATGGAAGAATAAGATTTAATTTTGATGAAAAACTAGATACTCGTATTTCAATACTTCCAACAGCAAAAGGTGAGAAAGTTGTTATTAGGTTACTTAGCCAAAGAGGTAGATCTTTTAAATTATCTGATCTTGGTTTTAGAGAAAATGAATTGAAAATGGTAAAGAAAGCTTATATGAAACCTTATGGATCAATTTTTGCTTCAGGACCAACAGGTTCAGGTAAAACAACATCACTTTATGCAATATTACAAACAATTAACTCAAGAGAAATAAATATAACTACAGTTGAAGATCCTGTTGAGTATGAGATTGATGGAGTTAACCATGTACAAATTAATAAGAAAGGAGGTTTAACATTTGGAGATGGACTTAGATCAATTCTTAGACAGGACCCTGACGTAATAATGGTAGGAGAGATTAGAGATTCTGAAACTGCCAAAATTGCTACAAATGCAGCGCTTACTGGTCACCTTGTTCTATCAACAATTCACACAAATGATGCTGTAACAACAATTCCAAGACTTATTGATATGGGAGTTGAGCCTTATCTTGTTGCAACCACTGTTAATCTAGTTATTGCACAAAGACTTGCCAGAAAAATTGATGAGTCTAAGAAGCAGGCTAAAAAACTAAGCCAAGAAGAATATGATGAACTAAAACTATATAGGCCAGACATTGCGGCACACTTAAAAGTTGGTGATACTGTATATGAACCAGAAGCACCAAAAGGAACAGCAACAATTGAAGATGGATATAAAGGCCGAGTTGGGCTCTACGAAGTTCTTGAAGTTTCAGAAGAAATTAGAAAGATAATTATTACTGGTGCAAATACTGATCAAATTTACAATCAAGCCAGAAAAGAAGGACTAAAGCTAATCCTAGAAGATGGTATTGAAAAGATGAGAGAAGGAGTAATTAGCCTTTCAGAATTAATTAGAGTAACAGCCTTAAAAGAATAATCTATGGCAGATGAGAAAGCTACAATGCAAAAGCCAAACTTAGGCGCTAGTCCGTCTGTTACTCCAGCTGTCGCTCCAGTACAAAATACTGCTAAAGCTAAGGTTGAAACACAACCTAATCCAGAGCCAGTTTCTAAAGCTACAGAAATACCAGCAGCTAAAGAGGAAAAAGCTACAGAAATTAGACCATCAGATGGAGGCAGCTCATTACCAGATGAAAAAAAGAAGACTAAGAAAAAGAAAAAAGGTGGAGCACAAATTTACTTAACAGGTATTTCTCAATTGACAGTATTAGTTTCCATCAGAAATCTTTATCTGATGCTAAGATCTGGACTTGCACTTAATGAAGCAGTGAGGACATTAGCTGAACAAACACCGGATGAAAGACTTCAAAAAATATATTTAGAAATTGGAGATAAAATAGATGGGGGAAAGAATCTTGCAGATTCAATGAAAGATTATCCAAAAGTATTTTCTGATATTGTGGTATCGGTTATAACGGTAGGTGAAGAAGGTGGAACGCTAGAAAAGAATCTCTTATTTCTTTCAGACTATTTAAAGAAAGCGCACACATTAGGTAAAAAAATTCAAGGTGCGCTAATTTATCCTGGAATTGTCTTTTTACTAACTTTTGCTGAAATGCTAGGTGTAATTTTCTTGATCTTACCTAAATTAGAAGATTTATTTAAATCATTCGAAAATGTGCCATCTTTAACAAAAGCAATTTTGGCTGGATCTGAATTTGTTAGGAATAATGCTATCTTGTTAGCAATTGGACTTGTGGCTTTAATAGCTTTAACTTTAGTATTTTTGAGATCTAAATTAGGAAAAAGATTTAAAGATGTGATGGGTTTAAAAACTCCAGTAATTAAAAAATTAAATCAAAATAATATACTCGCAACTTTTGCAAGAACACTTGGAATTTTGTTAGAAACAGGAATTCCTCTTGTTAGCGCACTTGATATTGCAACAAGCACTGTTAGCAATTCACAGTATCGTAAAATTTTAGAAAAGGTAGTTAAAGATGTAAAAAGTGGAAGAAGTGTAGCTGATTCTTTATCAGATTTTGATAAATATTTCCCTCCAACATTTATAAAAATGATTGAAGTAGGTGAAAGTACAGGTACTTTGGAAGAGAACTTAGGTTATCTATATGATTACCATGCAGAGGAAGTTGAAGAAATGGCAAATAACTTATCTACTCTTCTTGAGCCATTATTACTAATAGTTATTGGATTTATGATTGGAGGCTTAGCATTAATAATAATAGGTCCAATCTATCAGTTAACTGGAAGTATTAATGAAATATAAAAGCGCATTTACATTGGTGGAGGTACTGCTAGTACTAGCAATATTATCAGCTGCAACATTTTTTTTTGTACCAGCTGCTGCAAGAGAGTTTGGCCAAAATAGTATAAGATCCTTTGCTCAAGAAATGGAATCAGATATTTATGTTCAACAACAAAATGCTTATTCTGGTATTAATAATCATTCGCATGGAATAGCTTTTTTTTCAGATTCTTATATTGTATTTGAGGGTAGTACATATGCTACTGCATTTAGTACAGAAACATTTGATCTTGAGCCTGGAATGGTTCTTTCTAATATTAATTTTGGTGCATCTGGTAATGAATTAATCTTTACACTTGGAGGATATAAGCCAGTAGCGGAAGGGTCAGTAACTTTATCAAATAGCTCAGAATCAATACAGATAACCGTTAATTCTTCTGGCATTATAGAAACTTTATGAAAGATATTAATACTAAAAAAGGTTTTGCACTAGTAGAAATTATACTAGCTGTTGGTCTTTTTGCTATTGTTTTTACTTCAATTGCTCTTTTTAGCGTAGACTCACTAAGATCAGATGTAAATCAAAGAACAAAAACACAAGCTCAAATGCTTGTTCAAGAAACTATACAAGGTTTAAAGATATTGAAGAATAATGATTGGCGAGATATTTTATCAATTACAGATACTAATCCAAGACATATAGAAGTAAATGGCAATCAAGTTCAGATTGTGAATGGGGAACTCACTGTTGACGATATTACAGTTAGTTTTATTGTTGACCAGGCACAAAGAGATGTTACAGATGAATTTGTAACATCTGGCGGGACTCTAGATTCAACAACTAAAATGCTTACAGTAACAGCACAATGGAATAATATAGAAGCTACACCCACCTCAATTGAGTCAAGTTTCTTCTTGAACAGCTGGCAAACATCTGATTGGGTAGATAGCCTAGAGTCAGAATTTCAGTCAGGTACACCAAATGCAGTTGCTATTTCAAATGATTTTGATGGAGAAGTTGAGCTAGAAAGCCAATCATATTCAAACTGGTGTCAACCTGAACTAACTCAGACAGTATATGATATTCCTGGATCAGGTATACCTACAATAGTAAGTTCAATTCCAGGTAAAGCTTTTTTAGGATCTACTAGTTATTCTTTACAAAATTTACTAATAGACCATACAACTGATCCTGCAGGAGTAACAATTGAAGCTGAATTCAATGGGTATTCAACTAAAGCTATTTATGGAGATGAATCTTATACATACTTAGCTACTACAAATGATAATAAAGAAATAGTAATTTTAGATACAGATACTGCGCCTTATACTGAAGTAGGTTATTTTAATGCTAGCGGAAGCACAGATGCAACAAGCGTGGCAATTAGTGGAAATGTAGGATTTATGGCACAAGGTAGAACTTTTAGATCTTTTGATCTTTCTTCCAAAACAGGTTCACGTCCGCAGTTAGATTCTATAAATACTGGACTATTTTTTAATGCATACATTTCAGAAATAGAAATTAGGGGAAATTATGCCTTTGTTTCTTTATATAACGACTGGTGGGAGTTAGCTATTATTGATATCTCTGATCCAAGCAATCTAAGTGTTACTAAATATAAAGAGTTAAACTATTCACAGTCATCAGATTTATTTGTAAGTGATGATGGAAATAGAGTATTTATTGGTACAACTTATTCTAGTAGCTGGGATGAATTCTTTATTTTGGATACAACTAATAAATCAGGATCACTACCTATTCTAGATTCTTACGATACGGGTAACATGAGCGTAACTGGAAATACTGTTATTGATAATAGAGCAATTATTGTTGGTTATAATGGACAGGAATATCAGGTCTTAGATATTACAGATATCAACAATGTACAATATTGTGGTGGTCTAGATGTTCCAGCCGGGCTAAATGGAGTAACTTCAATTAGAGATGATGCATCTGGAGATGTATTTTCTTATGTAATTGGTAATTCTTCTACGGAAGAGTTTAGAGTAATTAAGGGAGGATTAGGTTCTGGAGGTGGAAGTTCTTATGCAGATAGCGGAGATTTTACATCAAGAATTTTTGATACTACATATGCTAATCCCAGCTATTACTTAATTCAATGGTCAAATTCACAACCTGCAAATACTAATTTACAAATTCAAGTTAGAGCTGGAGATCAACCAGATCTATCTGATGGAACATGGGTAGGTCCAGACGATACTGGGTCAACATATTTTACAAATGGTGAAGGAGAGATTCTTCCTGATTCTCTTCAAGAAAAACAATATTTTCAATATAAAGTATTTTTTGAATCTGATGGATCAGCAACACCTATTTTAGAAGATGTTACTTTGTTATATACACAATAATGAGAAAAAAAGCGATGACACTTATTGAAACTACAGTTTATTTAGCACTCTTTGGAGTTGCATTTTTATTAATTGTTGAGTTTGGTTTAAGAATGAGCGAATATCAAAGACTATCTTTAAATAGGACGGAAATTCAGAAAGCTGTAATTGTAATTAATCAAGAATTCTTAAGTTCAATAGATACGGCTAATTCAATAGATGCTACATCTGAATTTGATACAAATAAGGGGAATTTAATTCTCAATACTGATAGTGGTAATGTAACCTTTGGTGTGTCTAATAATAAATTAATAAAAACAGATAGTACTGAGCAAATTAATTTAACTTCAGATGACCAAATAGTTTCCAATTTTATATTTAGCGAAATACTTTCAGATGAAGGTGAGATTGCAGGTGTGAGTATAGATTTAACTATACAATATGCAAAAAATACAAATGTATCAGAATCATTATCTACAATCTATGCACTCTAAACAAATTAATACGAAAAAAGGAAGCGTTGCATTAACAACAGTTATTGTACTAATGGGAATTCTTACTTTAGGAGCTATTACTTTAATATTAAATACAATAGATGCCAACAGAGTGAATAAGAATCTAGGGGATTATGCAATTAGTGATTTAAAGGCTATATCTTGCGTTGAGGAAGGTATTCTTAAAGTAAAGCAAGATAATAACTATACGGGGAATTTTAATGTGACAATTGATGGTGAAGAGCAATGTGATGGGTCAGTTAATGATTTAGGAGGACAATTAAGACAGTTAATTGTAAATGCATCGAATGAAAGTACGAATTTTTATAGAGAATATACTATAGATATATCAACAAGCCCATTTACTGTAACTTTTTAGAAACTAAAAATTTTAAGCATAGCGTTGATTAGCTCGAAGAAATCAAATGGCAAGTATAGAGCTAATAATCCTCCTAAAACTAAGAAAGGTACAAAAGGTAATTTTGTTTTAAAATTAACATCCTTTCTATTAGCCAAATACATAATTCCAGCAACAAGTAGTGCAGAGAATACTGAAATATAAAAACTGAGTATAAATTTTGAGACTCCTAAAGATAGACCAATTATTGTAGCTATTCTGATATCTCCAGCTCCCATTCCTTTTTCTTTTGTAGTAGTTACAATTAATGAAAACAATAACCATGCAATTGCACCAGCTGCTAAATTGCTCAAGGGATTATATTCGTAGTTGTTAAAAAGAGTTACTTTAGGATCGTTAGTTAGGTAATAGATTACACTTGAGTTTAGACCAATTAGATAGAAGATAACAAATTGAGTTAGTTTATCTAAAACCTGATAGTACTTGATATCATAATAAGCTGCAAATAGAAATATTATAAGCATTGCATTAGACACCAAAAATCCTTGTAAGTATAAAACACCAGTGTGATGTATAAGATAGTATTGAAGTAATGGAATAGAAAGAATAGCTAATATTAATCCTATAATTACCTGTCTTGCAATATCTTTTTGAAAAAGTGTTTT
>JAGQLJ010000008.1 GCA_020429495.1 Candidatus Dojkabacteria bacterium | reverse complement strand
CTTCTTTTATTTGCGCATCAGTTAGTTTATCTGGATGGCTAAAATCAATTCTTAATCGCTCACCAGTAATATTGCTTCCTCTTTGATGAATATGATCACCTAGAACAATTTGTAATGCTCTTAACAATAAATGATGAGTTGTGTGTAGTTTTGTTACTTCTACAGAGTGATCTGCAAGTCCACCTTTAAATTTCTGCTCTGCACCAGCTCTAGATGCTTCTCTATGTGCATCATTCTTTTCTTTAAATTCTTTTTCAATTGATTCTGCGCCATCTTCGTCAACTCCAAATTCTTCTAGAGTCATTTCCAGTGGAAATCCATAAGTTTCGTAAACATAGAATGCTAAGTTGCCATCTAGCTTTTCTCCTTTTTCAACTAATTTTTGAATCTCTCTTAATCCATTATTTAGAGTACTTCTAAATTTAATTTCTTCTTTCTCAATTTCTTGCATAATTATATCCTTCATATCGTCTAGATGTGTATATGCATGTTGCATTTTATCTATAACAACTTCAGCTAGATATTTTGTAAAGTTTTCTTCAATTCCTAGCTTCAAACCAAATCTAACAAGTCTTCTGATAAATCTTCTTAAAACATAACCCTGATCTTTGTTTGAAGGTTTTACTCCATCTGCAATAATAAATGTTGCTGCTCTTGCATGGTCAGCCAAAATTCTGAAGTATTTTGTGTCTTCAGTTTCTTCACCAAGTGACTTATATTCTTTTCCAGATAGTTCTGTAATTTTATTTAAAACAGGTTCGTAAATATCTGTTTCAAATATGTCTTTTTTATTTTGCACAAGCATAACTACTCTTTCAAATCCTCCACCAAAGTCAATATTTTTGCTTGTCATCTCTTCCCACTTCCCATCTTCACTATATTTATATTCCATAAACACGTTGTTACCAATTTCTATAAATCGTCCGGAATCATCATTAATATGATATTTATCTTGTTCAATAACAATATCTCCAGTGTCGTAGAACATTTCGGATGTTGGTCCACCTAGCTCTCCAGGAGCATCAGCAGCTCTTTGCCACCAATTTTTCTTTTTATTGTATGGAAAAATTCTTGCAGTCCATTCTTCACCTTCAGCTAAATC
This sequence comes from Candidatus Dojkabacteria bacterium, assembly GCA_020429495.1. GTDB lineage: Bacteria > Patescibacteriota > Dojkabacteria > J137 > J137 > JAGQLF01. The sequence goes on along the minus strand of JAGQLJ010000008.1, from coordinate 5,559 downwards.
TGCAGGAATATTTGTAATGTCTTCTGAGAACTCAGCTTTCACGCCATATTTTTCAAATGTTTCTTTCCAGACTTTTATAGCTTCTTCATCTCTTGGAGCATCATGGTTTCCTTCAAAAACAGAAACATAAATTCTTTTTGGATCAAGTCCACAAACATCAACCCAAAATTCCATGATCCAAGGAATCTGATCCTTTTTAGTAAAATCTCCTAAAGACCAATCACCCATCATTTCAAACATTAAAGTATGACGGTTATCTCCAATTTCTAACATTTCATCATAGTTTGTTCTTAAGCATCTTTGAAAGTCACAAAGTCTTGTGCCAAGTGGATGTGGTTGCCCTGCTAAGTATGGATTGATTGGAAACATTCCTGAATTTACAAAAAGCAAAGTTGGGTCGTTGTTTGGAACCAGAGATACATTAGGTACTTCCTTTGCGTTTCTTGGTTCTGATGTCCAGAATTTTATAAAAGACTCTCTTATTTCTTCTGAAGTTCTCATAATATTAATTTTAAGTAATAAATTTAAATTTATTTGTCACTTCGAGTGATTCTGACAAAGTCAGAATCGTATCGAAAAGTTATTATTTTTTGTTCTCGATACAAAATTTACTCCGTAAATTTCACTCGAACTGACATAAGATTACTCTAGCTCTTTTATTATTTTTACTAGTTCACTTGGTGAGTGAACAAGATGATTTGGATTTACGCCCATAAGGGCTTTCTCACTATTGTAGCCCCAGGCGACAGCGATATTTGCCATATTGATATCATTAGTTGCAATCACATCTCTTATTTCATCTGTGATATAAATACAATCTTCTTTTTTCAAGTTATATTTTTTTAGTAATTTTTTCATAGCTCTTTTTTTGCTAAAAGTTCCAACTCCACCAATAATATCATCAAATAGGTGAATTATCTTATTATCTTCAAATGATATACGTACATTTTTTTCAGAATTACTTGTTAGCATAAATAATCGGTTGTCATTTTTCTTAAGCTCTCTAAAAGCATCAGTGATACCTTCAACTAAAGGAATATTATGAATCTGAGAATGCATTCTTCTTCGTGCCCATGTAACTAAGAATGGAAGAGTCCAAAAAGGAATTTTAAGTTCTTTAAAAATTTCAGGAATAGACATGTCTCTTAATTTTTCAACATGAACGTTCTTTAAACTTTCAATATTATATTTATGCCCCGCTTCGTGTAAAGTTCTTATAGCCAAGGGAAGGCTGTTTATTACAGTTCCATCAAAATCGAATATAATATTTTTGTTCATATAAAGATTATACCAGCAAATGAGTTGCTAGTACTGAGTAATTAGTATTTAGAAATAAAGCTTAGAAAGAGTTCTTTAATATTCGCCGAAACTAAAGTGTATAAATGTTTTTGCTTTCTTACTTTTGAATTTTTATTTTTAACTTTTAAATTTGATTAATGTATACTGAATGTAAATATAAAATGCATGATTAAGCGTCTAAAAAATATAAAAATACAAAATCTCCAGAGATCATTCTGGATCTTTGTGTTGATTACTGTAATGCTAGGTGCTCTTTTTCAAGTAGGTGCTCAGGTTAATCCTAACATTCAAGCAACCAATGAATATATTGAATGGCCAAAAACACCGTCTCAAAATAGTTTATTAACGGTGTATCAAAAGGAAGAAGTAGATACTATTATAGGTAGTGATTCAAAGTGCGCAGGAAAGGTAAATAGCTATTTAGGAGGAGTTTTGCCAGGCTTACTATCAGGAATGACAGAATTATTAATTGATGATCCATTCTTAATAACATGTGCTTCAACAACTGCTAATAAAGGAGATTTAGAAACACTTAATTACTTACTACACAAACAAGATAAAGGATTGTCAGATAGTGTTATGGCAATTAATGGCCAATTGCTGGACCAAAGACCTGCAAGTGGAGCTAATTATATTCAAGGTGAGATTTATGCACTTCAAAATTTAGGAAAAGTCTCTGCACAAGATAATAATACAGATAATCAAGATTTAGGACTTTACTATCCTGGGCTAGGGTACGATTTATTAAGACCTGTCCAAGCATTTTGGGGATGGTCTGTTACTATTGTATATTCAATCTTAATCTTAGTAATAATTTTTGTTGCTCTTGGAATAATGTTTAGAGCTAACTTAAGTGGTGGAATTGCAGTTGCACTTCAAAGTTCAATTCCAAATATTGCTCTTGCAATGATTCTTGTTCCGCTAAGTTATGCAATTACAGGACTATTTATAGATGGAATTACCGTGGGAGTTAACGCGACCCATACTTTTTTAGTTGGACCGGGTTCACCTGGAAGAGGTGTTTATGAAGAAGAAATTACTAAACCACCTTCATATTATCCGGAAGGGATAGCAGGAGATTATGTAAATAGAGGGCTGCATGCTGATGATTTAAAAGTTAGTTGGCTATATTCAGGTATCACCATAGCAAGACCTATAGGTGAAGGAGTAGGATCTTTTGGTGCTGCTATAGGTGGAGCATCAAGTTCGATAGGATTAGTTTCTACTGTAGGCTCATTTATTCAATCGGTCTTAGGGCAAGATTGGATTATTGGAATTATTAGTTTTTTACTAGCATTACTCTTGTTGGTAACGGGATTAAGAATATTCTGGAAACTAATAAAAAAATATATGATGTTTATTACTATGCCACTTATTTCCCCGTTTGTATTTGCGGGCGTTGCGCTGCCTGGTGGAGGAATGAATACAGTGATGTGGTACGCAAAGCAGATGGGATCGGCAACATTGGCTTATGTTGTTACATATGCAATGATCTTATTATCGTTAGTTTTTTCAAGCTCCTATTTTTTAAATCAACTTCCACAAGCAGGTATTACAACATATGTACCACCTCTAACGGCTATTGAATCACTTCTTTATGGATTTTCTAATGGAGTTAATCAAAGCGGTGCTGCATCAAGTTTTATTGATTTTATGTTTGCTCTAGTTGCATTTAGCATTTATATGCTAATTCCAAAAACTCTAGATCAGATTGATGAAGCTTTAGGAGTAGGTAAAACACCAGAATTCTTAGCAGATGTATTCCAAAGTACAAAAGATTCAATTGGATTAGGAAAAGTTGTTGGTACAAACGTTGCAGCAACACCAAGGCGAATTACTCAAGCAAGGCAAACAGCATTGAACTTGATTGATAGAGCAAAAGGAATAAAGCCAGGAGAAGTAGGCTCAATTCTTTCACAACGTAGAGCAAGGCTACAATCACAACTAGCTGAAGTTGAAAGACAAAGAGCAGGTGCGCTAGAAGAAGGGCGTTATATTCAGGCAAGAAACTTATTAAATAAAGAAAATGCAATTAAAAGACAGTTAGGTAATTTAGATACAGCAGCAGGAGGGGATGGTAAAACTACTGAAGGAGCAAATAAACTTGAAGCTGAAATTGCATGGGGAGCTTCTAAAGGCTTATTGGTTATGGATGGTGCAACAATTTCTGCACTAAGAGCAGGTGGTGGTAAGCTCATGAACGGTAGCATCAAAATTAAAAGTGAAGTACCACTATTCCCTGTAGCAAATGCTCCTGTTGGAAGAAAAGCTGCTATTAGTCGAATAAGTAGTACTGTAGGTTCAAGGATTCCAGGGGAAGTTAAGGCAATTTCATATAGATTGATAAAGTTATTCAATAAAATTGAAGACGGTACTGTCGCTGGTGTTCCAAAGGATGGTGAGTTCACAGATTATGCAATTGGAAAAACTCCTCAAGCTAAAAATATATTTAAGCTAAAACTTATAGATGAGACTCTAGTTAGCTTCTATATAAATGGACTTCCAGAAACAATCGGTGCAATTGATGAGGATGGCCAAACTATAAAGCTTTCATTGGTCATGGAAGTACATGGAGGTGCTGCAGGAATAGATAACTTCATTAAATTAATTGGTGAAGGTAAAGGGTTTAAAACAGAAAATGAAGTACAAATTAAACTTATAGATGTATTTGGTAAAGGAATTACAGCTACATCTAATAAAGTCTCATTCGCAGTGCAACCACAATTTACTAATATACCTGGTCTAAGAGATAATCCAATTGTCTAAATTAGGCTAATATTCTAAAGGCTATCCACTTTGTTTATAGTAAGAAATCGCAGTAATTGATAAACTACAATATGGCAAATATTGTTTCATCAAAAATAGATAAGGCTTTAAAAAAGAACTCAAAGGAAATAGATAAAGTTATTAGCAAACATGCTAATAATAAAATAAAAGGCTTAATGCTTAATGCTGCGCAGATTAGAGATAAAATTGCACAAGCTCAACAACAAATAGAGCAAGTTAAACAAGAAAACACACCAGAAGCAAAAGCAGAAGTTAATAGACTGACTGATGAGCTAAATAGATTAAATAAACAGCTTGAAAAGATAATTAGACAAATTGAAATTGAAGCTGCAAAAATCTATATATCTAAGCAAATAAAAAAACAAGTAGTTAAGTGGTTAGCAAGATATATATCTCCATATTTTCTTCCAATCGCAGGAGGGCTGCTTGCATTTTGTTGTTGCATAACAATTATTGCTATATTTGTTGTTATGATATCAAACAAATTAAATATCTCAGATCCATTTGATAATATAGAATTTGTATTTGATCATATTCAAGGAGATTCTTATGTCGAAAAAATCGGATGCATAACTTCAAACAGTAATGAAGAAAGGGGTTCTGGAGTTGCAAGCTGTGTTCAGGTGCTTTAAATCCTTTGATTTAACTGGTTTGTTGAGGTTCTACAAAATTATCAGAGCTATTTTGATTCCCTTCCGTATTTGTTGAATTTGTTGCACTAGAATCTAGCGATGGCATTTCTGGCATTACTGAAGCAGTCTCTGGTTGAGTACTTTCTGTTGAACTTGAATTCCCCACAGTATAATCAGTATAGCTATTACTATCACTTGAAGGTGGTGTATAAGAATAATCTGTACCAGCGCTATTAATATCATAAGAAGTATTTGGATCGTAGCTTGGTATAGATGAATAGTCTGAACTAGTACTTGTTGAACTATCAGAATAGGAATCTATTGAAGGTAAATCAGTTGTTGAAGGTACTGAATAATCTGTTGAACTAAAATCATAATTATTTTCTATTGCTGTTCCATCCGAACCAGAGTCAGAACTTGATGATGAATCGCTGTCTCTGCCAGACCAAATAGAATATAGAATCCATGGGATTAACAGCAACGCTCCACCAATACATAATATTATTCCAAGAAGTATTACTCCTGATCTTGGTATTTCTCTACCAAATATTACAACTGTTGAACTATCGTTATTTGTAGAGCTATTATCAGTAGTTTGAGCTTCAACAATAGAGAAAGTCCATTCCAATGTAGCTGTTTGTTCGCTACTATCACCAACGCTCACATTAACTAGATGCCTTCCTAGATCAAGCTCATTTTCTAAACTACAGCTAAAGTTCTCTTGAGTTACCTCACAAGTTGAAGTAATGTCGTTATCATCAAGCTTTATTACAAAAGAATCAGTATTAATTTCTGCGGCTTCTGAAGGTAGCAAATCTCCTGTTAAGCTAATTATTGTATC
>JAGQLJ010000182.1 GCA_020429495.1 Candidatus Dojkabacteria bacterium | reverse complement strand
GAAATCATTTACAAATATGCTATTAAAAACCTTACCAAAGAAAACAAGAGACCATTATGTTTTTAGGTTTAAAAAGTTTATTGCAGGTTGGAAGAGACGAGGCTATTCAGAAATACCAGATTTTGCCCCAAATGAATTAGAATCAAAACAGTGGTGTCCTTCGTGGCGAAGGATGGCAAAATCAATCCTCAGAAATGATTACTGGTGTAAAGGACTAGGTTTCTCTCAGCCAAAGAGTGAAGCATACCAAATGTTTAAAGAGTTAAAAAAGACAAATAAGTCACAAAGCAAAACGTGACAAAACACCCTGTTTTCAGTGATTTATACTTAATTATTTGTATTGACAAATCTGTTAATACATGAGATAATAAATCATACCAACAAACGGGGGATTTATGAAAGAGTTAACAATCACAGAAATTAACAATTTGAGTGAAAATTGTAAAAAAGCTAAAGATTTTTTTGATAACGATCCTAATCCTAGATATGTAGGTGACTACTCAAGCCCTAATAATGACCACGAATTAAACAGAGAAATATTAAAAAATGCAGGGATAATGTATTTTGGTGGATCACTTTACTGGCTAGATTAATAGGTGGGTTTATGAAAGCATCAGAACTAAAAAAAGATGGAAATTTTTCTGGCCGTATAAACAAGGAAGTTTTGGCCATGCTAAAAAAGCACGATATTTCAGTGCAAAAGATTGTCGATAATTTCTTGGATGAATTGGAAATAAATATCGACTCAGCTAGAGATTTTGATAATGCGATTAAAAATATAAGTAAAAAGTTAAATAACAAAACGTGACATTTTAAAGGATAAAAAATGAGTATAGTGCCAACCAAAGATGACATTATTAACTGTTATCGAAATCAAGAAGTTTTAACTAACGCGACCATTAACAATCTGAACGATAAGATTGAAAAACTTAAAGCTGCATTGATAAACGTAAAACAAGATTGTATTACTCATGTAGATAGACCTTGGATTGTTGATTACATAAATAAAACTTTAAAAGAAATAAAATGAAACAGAAGATTATGAAATTAACACAAAAGCAATTAGCTCAAATTTATAAAAATCAATGCAATACCGACTCAACACCAACTGAATTTATAATAACAATAATGCTTGATGGTGTTGAGTATATGAATGTTTTGTTTGTTAGAACGATAATTAAAGATTATGAAAAACAGATTAAAGAACTTGAAGAAAAATTAAAGAGGTATGAGAAGTGTGAGCAATTCCAGTTCTTTGGTGAGTATGTTGACTTTGTTAATTCAAAAACAAAATGAGGCATTATGCAATGTAAAACATGCTCTGATGAAAGAATTTTTAAATACCATGGAAGATTAGTATCATGCGCTGATTGCAGCGATGACTTTATAAAAGATTTAATAAAGCAACTTCAAACAATTAGGGGTATGTGCGGAAATCCAGATGCGGTTGACGCTTGTCATCTAATAAACAAAAGACTTGGCAAGATAATTGATTGGATGGAATCAAAATAAAGGAAGGCAAAACATTATGGAAGAAAGTGAATTTGAAATTAGGTTTAATATCTACAAAGAAAAGTATTGTGCAAAAGTATCTCCACCTGAATGTGCTTCATGCCATTGTGAAGCTGAAATATATGATACATTAGATGGCGAAAATTATTGCCTCGAACATTTGAAAGAATCATTAATGGAAGATTTAGCTATTTTTATTGAGAATACTAACTAGATAGTTTTGTGAGAATTGAATTGAAAGAATATCTAGGTAAAAACTCAGGCATTTACTCAGTAATAAAATCAATAGAGCGAAAGCATGATGCCAAATTCTCCAAGTGTTCAATGGATCAAGGTCGTATAAAATTCTTAATGGAATCAAACAGCATTAGGTCATTCTCTTATGGTCATAAAGATAATTATACCTGCGCTATTAAGGCACTTCTTTTAGATTTCTGCACAAAGGTAGATGACCACACATATATAGACGGTATTTTTTAATCTCCAATGTCAGCACCTAACAACCCTGTGCCACAAACAATTGGCAAAAAATAATTAAAAAATCAAATTTAATCAATGTAAGTATCTGTTTTTTGTACGCAAGCATTACTCTTGTATAATGTTTATATAAGGAAATAACAAAGGGGTTAAATATGAAATTATTATCAATCTTAGTTATGATTATGTTGTTTGGGTGTGAGCAACCAAAAAGCAGTTCGGAAGTAGCAACAATTACAAAGACTGGAAATATAAACGAATTATATGGCGAATACGTTAGTGAGTGCATTGAAGGCACAAATGATGGCATGATTAGTGGTGGCCAGATAGTAACTTTGGTTATCGGAGATGAGAGTTATTGGTTAACAAAAATATATGCCGATATTAACTGCCAAAATCTTTCTAACTTAGTTATGGAAATCAAGCACGAGATTAATGTTGAGTATGATTACACTGAAGTCGCTGGTCATTTAAACTATGATATTAATATTGAATACATGACAACAACTGTAACCGCAAAGCATTCAGCTATAATCGGCTATAATAGCTGTGATCAGGTTATTGATGCACTAGATGTGGAGTTTGATTTCTACAATGAATGTCCGCTAACAAAGCATGGGCATACCGTACTGTTTAAGACCAATGATTTTGTTAACTACTTAAGTGC
>JAGQLJ010000181.1 GCA_020429495.1 Candidatus Dojkabacteria bacterium | reverse complement strand
CTAATACTGAAGTTAGGGTATTAGCTTCTATCATTACATTTAATGATAATGTGCTAAGGCCTAGAACTCCTTATGCTGATAAGGGGCGTGAACAAATTCTTGAGGAATTAGGAATTCAGAATTCAGCTTATTCTAATGTTCTTAAGTCTCTATCTAAAAAAGGATTGCTAGTTAAGCTAGCACAAAAAGGAGACTATGCATTATCTACTAATGTTAAAAAGTTGAAAGAATATGTAGATTCTAATCCTAAAGTTTCTATTGCAAACTATTATAATATTATAGATGCAAGTGATATACGAAGAAGTAGCGAAGAGACTGAAGTTGAAAGTGTATGATGTACAACAAGCAATTGAGTCTGTATTTGATGCTACAAAAGATACTATCCAAGCGGGAGATGATCCTGTAGTTCTTTTAAATCATTTTGGTAGCTTTAGGATGTTACCTCGTAACGTAGATTATTATATAAAGGTTCTGATTCGTAAGACTCGTGCAGAATATTCTGAAGGAATTACCAATGGACCTAATAAACAAAAGCTTCAGCAGTATTGGGCTTTGAGACAAAAAATGAAAAAATATAAACATGTTTCTTGATAAATTACCCGTATCATATGCTGTTTATACTGAAAATGGTTTAGTCAAAATCATTGTTGGTATTGAAGTAGCAACACAACATTGGGATAAAGTTCAACAATTTTCATCTAGTACTTCTTTTGGATTATTACCACTTTATGTTGGTGGACATAATAGTTTTTTAGAACTTATGGAAGTGATACCAGAAGAAGATATTGTTAATATAGTTACAGTATTAGTTCCAATGTTAACTCTATATATAGATGATCCAACTGATGAACATCTAAAATTATTACTCGAACAATATAAAGAAATTAATAATGAGCAAGAAAAATCTAACTGATGGTGCTTTAGGATTATCTAAATCTGATTCTAAGTACTTTTTAAATTTTAATGAAGGAGAAAAAGACTCTAATTTAACTTCAAGATTGAAAGAGCAAAATGCAGCTCATTCATCATTTCTGAAAGAATCAGATAGACTCTTACAACAAGATATTGATAACTATAATCAATCTCTTAATGTTGTAAATCCAATTTTCGAATCTGTTATTATTCCTAATAATACATGTATTGTAAGGTTAGCTAGATTACCACATATTGATCCCGATACGGGATTTGCAATTCCTAGAATTATGCATAGACCTTCTAGATCTGGCGCTGATATTCAAGGAGAGGTAGTAACTGATGAAAATCCTTATTATAACTTTGGTTATGTTATGAAATCTGGATCTGATTGGGTACCTGAAAATAGATATGTGCAGTTGGCTAATGATGCTGTTAGACAAATGTTTGACCGAGGAGAAGGTAAATATATGTATGTATTGGAAAATGGATTTAAATTCTGGGATCAAGATCCTAATAAAGATTCTTTAGAACGTTTTGTGTTCATTAGAGATTTCTTGGTTAACATGGTATTTGATGAAAAATATGAGCCGAAATTTAACTAAACCCGAATTGAAAGAAAAATGTGATTCTCTTGAAGAAAAAGTCTCGGAACTACTTGAAGGGTATAACATTATGAAAGGTAAATATGAAGATGCACAAGCTGCTAACGAAGCTTATAAGATGGAAAATACAAACATCAAAGCTCGTAATAAAAAGCTAAATGATGAATTAGCAAAATTAAAAGCAGAACTTGCAGCACAAAAGAATAGAGCTAACCAAA
>JAGQLJ010000180.1 GCA_020429495.1 Candidatus Dojkabacteria bacterium | reverse complement strand
ACTATCTTGATAGAAATATTCAGAAGATCTATCAAAAGACTCTTTACTTCCCTCTTCAATCGCACCTTCTTCTATAAAATGATGTATCATTTCTATAGTAATTGGCGAATTAACCTCTTCGCCTTCTTCATTTAAAGATGGTAATTCTTTTATTATTACCCCACTAGCTAATTCAAAATAGTAATTTTCGCCATCTTTTATTATTATAACATCTATTGGCACATGATTGCTATTAAAAGAATAATACGGATTGTTTTCAATAGATTTTTTTAAATCCTCAAGTTCTAATAAGTATTTTTCATAATCTTCTTTTTCTTTGTTAATTTTTTTAGAGAGATCAACATGCTCAGAATACTTGCCAACTACATTATTAATCCTTTCTTTTAAATCTATTTTACCATATTCAGGTATTCCATTGTCGCCATCAATATCTTTTATAATTTGCTCAAATGAATTCTCAAAATTATCTACTACATCAGGATTACTTATGTCGATCTTATAATTTTTCTCTATATTCTCTTGTATTTGCGCCTCTGCTTTTTGATATCTTTTGTTATTATATAAAGACAATTGATTTGAGAATTTAGTTACCCCTTCGGATGCAGTATCAACTAAATCCTTTGTCTTATCATACTCATGTAATTCCTTTAGTTGTTTTGCTTGATCTAAAACAGGTTGTATTTTTGGATTTTCTGATTTTAATTCTTTATTGCTTATTACATCATCAACAGTAATCTCTTTATGCTCTGGATCTATTATTTTAGCGGTTTCATTAATTACATCTAAATCACTTTGTATTGATTCACGAATTGTATTCAGCTTCTCTAATCCTTGTTTGTTAGCTGTAGAAAATATTTTTAATCTTTCGCTTGCCAATAAAGATTTAGGAGAGGACTTGTATTTTACGTAATCCTTTTGTAATCTATCAAACTCTTCTAGTAAACTAGCAGCCTTATCTTTTTCTTCATCTGTAACATCTTTCCCAAATATCCTTTTATCTCCTTCTTGGATATCCTGTAGTGTTGCTCTTAAAGGTTCCCCTGTTCCTCTTTCAAAATTATCAACAGCCATTTGTAAAAATGTGTTTTTACCAAATGCCTCTTCAGATATCTTATCTTGATTATCTATTATGTTGTTTTGAACTTCTATGTTTTCAGCCATCTTAACTAAATCATTAGATAGCTCGTTCTTGTTTTGCTCTATTCTTGCTTGTTGATCTACATATCTACCTTTTTGTGTATTATACGACTCTCGTTCCTTAACTTTCTTCTCTATCTTATATTCTTTTAGTTTTGAAGGGTCTTTTTCTACTGCAATTCTATCATCTAAAATCTTGATTTCCTTTTGTAACCTATTATATTTTGCATTGTCATACATCTTAGCAGGTGCCGCCATTATCACTGACTGAAATCCACCACCAAAAAACCCCATCATTCCTTCAAATACTGATTGGTCTGTTGTGGCGTGATGTAGAACTCCCCTTAATCCAGAATATGGAGTTTCTTCTAAAGCTTTATATCCTAACTCCTCATTTATTTTTTTATTAGTTTGATCTTCTATATTACCTTGTATGCCTCCTTGAATCATTTCTTCAGCAGCTTCTCCTAACCCTTGTGCAATTAAATTCCTTCCTCCTGCTGTTCCTTTTATAAAGCCATCTCTTTTTAATCCTCT
>JAGQLJ010000179.1:580-1609 GCA_020429495.1 Candidatus Dojkabacteria bacterium | reverse complement strand
AAGCTTGGATACAAAGGCACTTATGCAGGATATGGATACAAAACAATAAAACAGATTCTTGGCGAAATAGATAAAATAAGAAAAGAAAATCCAAAAAATGCATCAGTTTTAGCTGCATTAAAAGATATAGAAGATGGTATAGTTAAGATTGCTCCATCAAAGTCATATACTAATCTTGAAAATAGTGGAGGTGCAACGTACAACGTAAATTCATTCAAGGTTGATAATAATGATAAAGATTACAAACTTGCCATTTCTACCTACGAGAATGATGGTTTTTCTGCAAAAGCAATAGAAAATAAATCTGGTGGCTTGTATGACATGTCAACAAAAGAAAAAATAAAATTAGAAACTAAGAACGCAAAAGTTGAAGAAAAAATCAACTTTACTGGTATTACTTTTAACAACAAATTAGGAGAATTTGGTATTAGTGGATCTATGGGTACGCCAGAGCTAGAAGGTGATGATTCAAATAAACACATAATTACCAAAGATGGCAAATATCAATTTAAAGATAAAGTGAGAGATGTTTGGATAAAAGATGACAATATTAACGCATCCACATTAAAATCTTTATATCAGGGTGATGACTATTTGGCTTTACTTGCAGGCAATATCCTACCTGCAATATATGGTAAAATTAGAGTAAGAAAAGGCTTATCAACTAATATTGAAATAGGAAATACCATTTATAAATTAACTAATGATGGTGATGGCAAGGTTAAGATATCAAAAGGCGGTGTAGAAGTTTCATTTAATGGTGAATCCTCAATTGAAGATTTTAAAGTTCCTTATGCTATAGCAGAAGATCAGGCTAACTCAATAACCAGTCAGCAATCAGCTTCTGGTGGAGGCAGGTCGTATACACCAACTTTTGGTGGCGGAAGTTACAATTCATTTTCCACTGGCAGTCAAGGAGGGGCTGCCAATGCTGTGGGAAAGGGTATTTCTGATGGATCTAATATGTCTTTTAAGGAGTTAGTGAAATCAATTGAAAGCCCTGATGCTCATGGAGATAAAGAATATGCT
>JAGQLJ010000179.1:0-481 GCA_020429495.1 Candidatus Dojkabacteria bacterium | reverse complement strand
GATAGCCGAAGGATATAAGTCGGCATGGGATATACAAAATAGATTCTCATCAGATTTTTTAAGATTTAAAAGCATGGTCAATAACGGACTACCTGATAGTAAAAAGCTAAGTACCGATCAACTAATCGCGTCTTATCAGATGTATAATTCTCCTAAATTACAAGAGGGGTATATGGATTTCTTGGAGAAAACATATATTAAAGATAAAGATATGGTAAAAGAAGTGTATGCAAAAAAGAATGTTTTGTTAAGTGACCATCAAGCTATGTACCTTATACATAATAGAGGGCTTGGTGGGGCTCTACAAGGTAGAGAAATAAGCAACAAGCTATTGAGTAAATTGAATTTTCAGCAAAACCAGACTGTTAATACAAATTTCAAATGGACATTTCAGAGAAAAGAAGCCGAAAAAGAGTTTGATCTCGTATCGCCTTACACAAAAAAAATAGCTAGTAAATTTGTAGCAGCAACTGGAATAGAT
>JAGQLJ010000178.1:680-1853 GCA_020429495.1 Candidatus Dojkabacteria bacterium | reverse complement strand
TTTGCCTGTAGCTTCTTTTGAAAATATTTCTAAAGGTTCACTTCTAAAATCTCTATAACTTTCTAGAGCAATTGTAAATTCATAACCCATTAGATCTTTAATATGATCAGTAATATCTACTTGAACAATACTGTCTCGTGAAGTGCCTGTTGGTGTAACAATTGCGTTATACTCAGCTTTAAGTGCGGAGCTAGTTGAATTGTCTACAACAACAAATTGCTCAACAACAGGATATTGAAATTGCTTTAATAAAAGATTTGCTTGCTGACCAGTATTTGGATTAATCTCTCTCATAGTATTATATGAAATAGAATCTTCTGACCAGTTATCGTAAGGCATTATTCTTATACCTTTATTGTAATAGCCAAAGCTACTTCCGCTATCTAAATCAGTATTTTGAGTTTCGAACTTTAAATAAATTCTACATGTGCCACAGCTAAAGTCATATTTCTTCCCGTTTGATGCTGCATTATTTCGTAGATCAAAATGCAAATAAGTCACATTATTTTCATCTGAAGAATCAAATGGATCTGAAGTATTTAGGTCTTTTACTTTCAAAATACTATTTGATCCATAGTTAGTGCTTTTATTTGTTGAGCTAACATAAGAATCATCTGAAACTATGACCGATAGATTTTGAATATCTTCAGCCAATACAGATCTAACAGGCTCTTCTTTACTTTTATAAACTGTGCTGTAGCTTAGCATTGAAAAGACTGAAAATATTATTAAACCTGCAATTATGTACGAAATTTTATACCTACGCATAATAAATAGTTTGAAGAAAATCGAGACAAATTGCAAGGTTGAGTTACACAAGTTTTCCTAGAAGATTATCAAGCTCATCTTCATTCTTGAAAGGAATTGTAATTTTCCCTCCAAGTTTAGATCGAAAGAAAGTCACATTATCACCAAATTTAGTTTTAAGATCTTTTTCTATAGATAGTGTTTTATCATCAAGAATTCTATTTGTTCTTTTCTTGTCTTTCATTTGTCCTTTATTCAATCTTCGAACAAGCTCTTCAACAGCTCTAACTGATAAATTATCTTTTAGTATTTTTTTGTACGCTGCAATCATATCATCCTTAGTTTTTAAACTAAGAAGTGCTCTTGCATGTCCTTCAGAAACTTTATCTTCTAATAGTCCTTTTTTAATTTCATCAGGTAAAGCTA
>JAGQLJ010000178.1:0-675 GCA_020429495.1 Candidatus Dojkabacteria bacterium | reverse complement strand
CAATCTAATTTTATTTGCAACTGCAGGTCTACTTATTCCAACTCGTTTGGAAATTTTATCGTGAGTCATACTAAAAGTAGTGTAGAGTTGCTCAAAAGCCATTGCCTCTTCAAGGGGATTTAAGTCTTCTCTTTGTAAATTTTCAATGACAGCAAGTTCAAGCATGTCTTGAGGAGTTGCTTCTTTTATAACAACGGGAACATATTTAACTCCTGCTAGCTGTGATGCTCTCCATCTTCGCTCACCTGCAATTAATTCATACTCATTTTCACTTTTTTTTGTAACTAACAAAGGTTCAATTACACCGTGTTCTCTTATTGAATCTGCAAGTTCAACTAGCTTATCAGGATTCATTTCAGCTCTTGGCTGGTAAGGATTTGGCACAATTACCTCTATAGGCAGATTAGGAACAAAACCATTTTGACTTGATTGCGTTGTTGTATTTTCTGTTATTAGTGCAGATAGTCCTTTTCCTAATGCAGGTCTTTTTGATGCCATTCGATTAATCTAATATGTATTTAATAATGTCATAATGACCAATTAATATCAATCAATACAGCTTAAAAATTAAGCATAAGACATTATAAAATAATTTAAGTTTAATTATTGCTAAAACTAGGTCTAACTAAATCTTTTGAATTATTTTTTTCAAATCGTTCAATTATTTCTTGTGTA
>JAGQLJ010000177.1 GCA_020429495.1 Candidatus Dojkabacteria bacterium | reverse complement strand
AAATCATAACCATATATGTCAACTAAAGGACTAGCGACTCGTAAATCATGCTTAATAGCTTTTGCACAAAAGATGCTCTCAGCATATAAACCTGTTTTATAGGCCATATATTAATTGTTACATATATTATTTTTATTTCATACGGAATATAGAGATAAGTCGCACAGTTTTAGTTCGACAACTATTCTAATTTTATCGGAGTGAATCTTTTCAAATGATCCGCCTATTACATAGGAGTCATCAATGCCCAAGTATTTACATATAATATCCTCAAGTGGCTTTAAGCAATTTGTTGTATCAACACTATGTTTAGATATTTGACTGTTATCCTTTTTTAATACCGGATAATAAAATCTATAATCCATTTTTAGATAATGGAGAGTTGGATCAAATGTTTTATTAATCTTAATAAGATCATTTTTGTAAGCTAATTTTAAAATAGAATTAATAGAAGATTCAAACTCTCCATATTTTTTAGACCTAAATCTTCTCTTTGTTTTAAAATCCGTTGCATAGACAGCATTAATGCTTATTGGCTTCAGTTCTGGGAATATTAATTGTATGTGCATTTTCTGACTCTCTATCATTATGCTTTTTAATTTCAAGAAAAAGCAATTCTGTTAACTCTTGTGAATCGATGTTAACAATAATAGGAGTTTTTTTATACACAATAAAAGAACTTGTTAGCTCAAATACTGAATATAAAATAATTATCTCGTAAAAAGTAGGTGTTCCACGTAGAACAAAATGCCCGACTGCTAATATCGCCAGGCATTTTGCAATTGCACTTATAGATGTACTAAACATTCTAAACCCAGTCACCAAAATGGAATATCATCTTGTGCAAATGAATTGTCAGCACTTATATTAAATGTATCTTTTGCTTGAGCAACAAAGTCTGTTTGTGGAGTGTCTGTATTGTTTTCTTTCTTATCGAGTAACTGAACTGTATTTGCTACAACTTCGGTCATGTATCTTTTTTGACCTTCCTTATCGTCCCAAGATCTAGTCACTAGTTTCCCCTCTATGTAAACAAGTGAACCCTTTTTTAAATATTGATTACAAAACTCAGCTTGCTTATTCCAGGAAACAATTCTATGCCACTCAGTCTTTTCGTTCCACTCTCCACTTGCTTTATCTTTCCACTTCTCAGAAGTAGCGATTGAAAAGTTAGATACGGCCGTGCCATTTGGTGTATACTTTGCTTCTGGTTCTTGTCCGAGCCTTCCAATTAACATTACTTTGTTTACATTCATGCCATCTCCCTTTTAATTATTAAATATTCCTCTTAAACCATCTTCAAATTCATATTGATTTAAACTTGCTTTGGAATTTAAAAGCTCAATTGCTTTGGAACATTTCTTTGAATCAAAACTTTTTATCATTGTTCTAACTATTTCACTTTTATCAAGTTTCTTTTTTGCCATTAGATTACTTATTAAACTAAGCTGACCTTCACTTGCACCGTTTGCATTTCTCTTTTGCTCAACGTGAACAGGTGCTTTGTGATCTTCCATTCTATGCTCTTCTTTATCTCCAGACTTAAGCATGAATAGTT
>JAGQLJ010000176.1:1771-3628 GCA_020429495.1 Candidatus Dojkabacteria bacterium | reverse complement strand
ATATTGTTACTTACAGATGGGAAAAACAAGGACAATGTAATTGTGGTATTGTCCTTCAAGCTGTACTGGGAGAAGATAGATTTCAAATTCAAAATAGATTTCGTGAAGAAAGTAAATTATTATCATTATTACCGAATAATTCACAATTTCAATCTTCAGACCGTACTTGGAGAAATATTGTTAAAAATACTTGTTCTGCAACAGGTATTCCAACAGATGGTATATTAAAAATGCTTTATGATAAAGGTTTAAGTCCAGAAGATATAGTTCATTTAGAGCATATGTCAAATAATACCATTCTAGAAAAGGCAAATATTTCTAAAACCAATATTCAAGAGTATGTTTTTGTTGAGGAAGATATTCGAGAAATAAAAATAGATACTTTCTTTGGAAAATTATTTGGTTTAAAAAAGATTGAAAAATCTGAAGCTAAATGGGAATGGCAAAGTGTAGAATATTATCGTTCTAAAGAGAATCTTATCAAGTATCTTACTGCATGGAAAGAAATACTTAAAGAAGATTTATCTAAAGAACAAGATAATAAAAATACTTGGAATAAACAATTATTACAAGCTGTAGCTGATGAAGATTATGAATTTGCTGTAGTATTGAGAGATAAAATAAATTCCTAGTTGGACTTGAAGATTTAGAACAGAAAGAAGGTATATAACGTTAAAAAGATTCGAATAATATTAGTGTATTATTTGTTATATACCTTTTTTATATTATATTTGTAACCTAAAAAACATTATTGTATGGATAAGTTAAATGAATTATTAGCAAAATGTGCATTGAAGAATGTATATTTTGAAGGTAAATTGGGTACTTCAAATTATAGTGCTCAAGATGTTTTACATACCTTAGGATTGAGAAACATCAATGAAATGTATGAAAAGATAGAAACAGAGCTTTCTAAAGTGACTAAAACCAGTTTATTTAAGACTGGTGGAACTAATTCAGCCAAAAAAGCTGAATTGACACTTAAATCAGAAACTCTTGAAGCTATCTTTAATTACAAACAAGCTGAAGCTGAAGCTGCTAAAGCCAAAGAGAAAGCTATGGAAGATGCTAGACAAAAACTTGCTACATTGAAAAGTATCAAGACTGCTAAAGAGTTTGAAGCTCTTAATGGTATGAACCTTGATGCAATCAATGCTGAAATAGCTCAATTGGAGAATGCAGGAGCTTAAGTTTGAAGATATTCCTGTAATGGATTTTGGCAATGAATATACTATTGCAGGAATATTATTTAAAGGTCATAATAATGAACCTTTAATTGTTACTCTTCCACAAGAGAATATCCAATTACAACCTAGATTGGTTCCAGTTACATTAGATGAATGGAATGAATTGATGCAACAATTGGATTATAATAATGTGGAAGGTATAAGAGGGGAACAGAAAGTTATCCTTAGAAAAAGTCAGAGAAATGTTGATTCCAAGATTTCTTGGACTGTATTCAAAAGAGATAATTATGCTTGTAGATATTGTGGAATAGACCATGTTCCACTTACAGTTGACCATATTATTACATGGGAAACTGGTGGTACAACATCTGTTGAAAATCTACTTACATCATGTAAACAATGTAATAGAACAAGAGGTAATCTTAGTTATGATAAATGGCTTCAGACAGATTACTATAAAGAAAAGAGTAAATTTCTTTCAGCAGATGTTATTATCAATAATAAAAGAATTCTTGAGAAACTTGATAGTATGTTAACTACTGTCAATGTTAGAAGAAGATAAATAGGGGATGTACTGGCAGTATTTTATAGTACCTAGCATGGAGCTATTAAAGGTCAAGTACTTACAATAACACTTAAATAAAGAGTCCAATTTTTATTTTCTAGTGAA
>JAGQLJ010000176.1:0-1764 GCA_020429495.1 Candidatus Dojkabacteria bacterium | reverse complement strand
ACTAGCATCCCCTGCCAATACAGAATGATTTTAAGGCGTTAGATAGAAAGACTAGGAGAATAGTTAACGCAAAGGTACACAGTTAGTAATTCTCTTATGCTGTGTGAAGCCTTTAATATTCAATAATTGATTAGTTGAAATACTACATAGAATATTAAAGAACCAGATTCCTGATAAATTCTATTAATCATTCTGATTTTATACAGAGGCATCTGTAAATGTAAATAAAGCTACTTACAATAACTTTATACTATAATAATTAGTACAGTTGGATAGTACACAATTTTTTGGGAATTGAAGTCGCTGGTTCAAATCCAGCATTATTTAAAGTTAAGTAGCTTAACTTGGGGGAGTTTGAAATGTTGGAAAAATAAGTATTATATGATACTTACAATATCAATTTTTAAATTCGATTATACAGTCACTATAAATAACGAAGGTTCGATTCCTTCACTCCCCGCTAGAAATTTTAAAAATGAAAAAATATGCAGTCTTCTAAGTGTTAATATAAACTCTTAGAAATGTCAAGAAGTAGAAAAAGACCTTATGTATCAGATTATTCAAGAGGAAGAAATGGTACAAAGGCAAATAAAAGATTTGCAGCTAAAGCTGTAAGAAATTTTAAAGGTTATATTCCAGATGGTAATTGGTATAAAAAATTATATTGTTCTTGGAATATATCTGATTATAAATGGAGAGTTTATGTATGTGATGAACATATAAAACATCCAGAAAGAAAATCAGAAGATTATTATGGTATTACTTATCAAGATATAGATAAGTATTGTAGAAAATAATAGTTGATTAGTTTAGTTATGAGACACTTACAATAAATACAGTAATTTTTTGTGTGAATTGAATTATAAGTGTCTCTTTTTTAAAATGGCGGAGTAGAGAAATTCTATGTTCAAGTAGATTTATTCTACTTACAATAACAACAATACATTATGGTAAACTCAATTGAATTGAAATCAATAGATTGCTGGTTCGAGTCCAGCCTCCGCCACTGTTGTTAGATTAGTTAGAGATACTTACAATAAAATATTAATTTTTTGTTGGTAGTTAAAAATGATAAGTATCTCACAATATTATTCTGTAAAATGGGTGTATTCACATGTAGCGTAAATAGGTATTTTCACCTATATCAGGTTATCCCTGCGTTAAGCACCTAATAAATTGTGAAGCAGAAGATGATTCTAAATTATGTTTATGTTTTATTACAATTCTTCATAGTTGCAGTAATGCGATTATGAACAAATTTAGAAAATGGAGAGTGCAGACCTTTAAGAAAGGAATGAAAGCTCCTTCTTTTATAGTTGAAACTATGGAAGAAAAAGAATGGGAAGCTATTATTTCTGCAAAGAAATTAGCTTTCGATAAATCTATTTTAATTTCAAAATACAATTTTGATTTTAGATTAGAATTATTATAGTAGAAGGCAGGGAAACCTGCCTTTTATTTGGGGAGATAGCTCAATGGTAGAGCACTTGATATTAAAGTAGTTTTTTAATTCATATCCATAGAATATAAATTACTTACAATAACAATACATCTTTTTGGTCTTATAAACCAGAGGTTGTTGGTTCGAATCCAACTCTCCCCACAACAGGACACTTACAATATTTTAAAAAAATCATAGGTTCGAATCCTATATTTTCCACCAAAAAGGGAAATTAGCCAAGTGGTAAGGCATCTAACTGAGAATTAGACAAATAAATAAGTGTCCTTTTAGTATAAACTACCTGCTTGAAGATAAATAGTAAT
>JAGQLJ010000175.1 GCA_020429495.1 Candidatus Dojkabacteria bacterium | reverse complement strand
TAAACACTTGACCATTCCAATCAGGATTATCTGATATATACTGTATTTCCCATGCCTGACAAGCTGCAACAATCTCATCTTGTTGTTGAAAGGTCATAGAAGGAGACCAATCAACCATAAACCAAATATCTTCATCATCAGCTAATGGTCTAATAATTGCTCTTTCTTGTTCTACATTATTAACATAAGTTCTTTTAAATAACATTTCACAATCTACTATATTTTGGAATACTCATTTTTCTGGTGAATTTGCTTCATTTTCTATAGTCTGTTGAAAGTTATTAAATAAATAAACTTGACCTCCTTTGACACACAATTCAAAATCTTCATTGTTTATTAATTCATTAGAAAGAAGCATATCTTTTTTAGTCAAAATAAATCTTTCTTTTTTTGTATCATAAGTAGAAATAAAACCTACACCATAAGGGTTAGAAGGATTATTATCATAACTATACTCTTTATTATTTATAGCATAAAAATCATTAATTATTTGAAGTTCTAAATTTTCCTTAAACCAATTATCATTCCCTTTCATAGAAATAGGATTAAGTTTTTCTCCATCAAATAAGTACACTTTTCTATCTGCTTCTGAAACAAAAAAGATTCCTTGAGGAGTTTTTAAAGTTCCCCATCTATGTTTAGTACCAGCAGAATTTTGATTACCATCTAATATTTTTCTAGGAGGAACACTAAAAAATTCTCCAGTACCTATAAAAGAAACTACTTCATCAGTTATTCTTTCTTGATAAGATTGAGGAAGATGCCATAAAGCTTCTTCAGTGTGAATATATAGATTTGTCTTCATTCTAAACAAATCAGTTATTTCTCCTGTTTCTCCCTCAATATCTCTATAATTATTTGGTAAAAAAACTTTGAAATTATCTGTCAATTCTTCTTGAAAAGATTGTTCAGAATAATGTATTCTATGTGGAAATTCTTCTCGACAAGAAGAACAACAATCATATTCTAATGGTAAATGAAAATAAGTTTTTTGAATATTGAGTCTTTCAAAATCAGGGTTTGTAAAATAAAATTCTCCATAAGGGTGTCCTGTATATTTTCTTCCATCTAAATTATTTGGGTCAAATTGTGTTAATTTATCCATTATATGTTTATCTAATACAGATACTGGAGGTATTAATAAATCCCAACCTAATGTATAAGTATCAAAATGCTCTTTTATAGGTTCAAATAAAGAATTACCACTCTCTATATTTCCTGGTGCATTCATAAATGTAGGTTCACCACTAGTCATACCATATCTTAAGGCAATATTAATTTGTGATTCAAACCATAAATCTGTAGCACAATCTGCTATCCATTGAATTTCATCATCTGTAGGTCCTGTGGCTGGAGGATAAGCTATATATTGATATTCACTTCTTACATACTCATCTAAAGCAGTGATTCTCAATCCTTTATCATATTCTTCATAGTATGCTTTTTTAAAGGCTTTTTCTTCAATTCCTGCACTAATATATAATACAGCTCCTGCTGTTAGGGCTCCAATTGCAACAATACCTGCTGCTGTAGATATCATAACTGCACTAGCAGCTGCTCCTGTCCCCCAAGTAAAAATAGCTACTGCAATTGCTACAACAACTAATAATGCTGCAGCAACCCAATTCCAAGCATTTGTTTTTAAAGCTCTTACTGCTGGAATATTACCCCACCATATAGTATTAGCATACCTCATTGGAGATACATAAGAATCTCCATTAAATTCTGTAGTAGTGTCTGTTTCAAAATTCCTTATGTTTGTACTAGTCTTATAATAAGGTAAAGACCTAAAAGTAGGATAATTATCTAATAAAGGTCTATTCAAATATACATAAGGAAGAGTATTAAATATTGAAGTATTAAAATCTT
>JAGQLJ010000174.1 GCA_020429495.1 Candidatus Dojkabacteria bacterium | reverse complement strand
CGCTGTCAGTTGCGCTTCTAGTTGCACTGTCTTTCACCATTATTTCATTCCAATAATACCTAGCAGCTCCGCTTGAAAATGCGAGTAATATAGGTGATGAAACAAACACAATATTTTCTGGCCTTTCCAATTTACAAAAATCATAGAGTTTATTTAAGTTCTCAATGTATTCAAACTTGTCATCCTGACTCAATCTTTTAGTACACAAGATGGTATCAATACATTCCTTGTTACTCTCTTGAACTTCTTTTTTATAATCATCAATATTAAATTTTATTTTTTCCATGTTTTTACCTACCCACTATAAGCACCACTTAGTATTTAATTCTGCTAATTCTCCAACTCTATATGGAACACTTAAACCTTTGCCTTGAGGAGAGTTACTACCATGTGTATAACCTACTGCATGTGTTTGCTCGTGAATAATTGTATTAACTAGTGATGCAATTTCTCTTAAGGTGTATTTTGTATTTAGATAAATCTCATCACCATTTAGATAGGTATAAGCAAGGGCACTTGTGTATCTTTTATAATAAGTAGTAACCGTTGTTTTTTTAGAAAGCATTTTTTTATAAACAGCTTTCCCATTCTCGCTTGAATAATCAAAAGTAAGTGTTGACTCTAATGCTTTTTTAAAGTGCTCGTTTCTAATTACGCAGTTGGCAATCTTTGTCGCTTCAATTAAGTTTTTAAGTGATGTCTTTGGAGTGAAAATATCTTCTTTAATCTCAATAACAACTGGCGGTGTACTTTCTGGTATTTCCGGAGAGTTGGTAATTGTTTTTGTTGCGCATGATGCTAGTAATAATAATCCAATTAATAATTTCATTTAATTCCTTTTGTTTGTTTATCTAATTTTTCTATATGCTTTTTAAGCCCAAATTCTTTCTCTGTGATCCTTTCTGTTACCAAGGCTTGTATGTCATCAACCTTTTCATAATCAAAGTGTGAGAGCACTGCCATGGCCTTATAAAGTTGTATGTACATGTCGGCTATTTCATCTACAACGTCTAAGAGTGCAACTTTGCCATCTTCCCAGTGAAGCACCGCGGTTTGAAACTCTCCACACTCTTCTGCAATTTTCTTTGTATAGCGAATTGGTTCATGTGCAAATAATGTTTCAAGTTCTTTTAAGCTTATTGCCATGTAATTGACTCGGTGTTCTTAATCTCTTTTAGTAAAAGATAGTTATCGTTTAGAATTAGTCTCGTCGCATCAAGAGTTTTTAATTTTTCACTTAGCATTTGGTCAAAAAATGCGGAAGCTCTTTCTTCATTTTGCCTTTTAAAATCATCGATCTTATTTACTTGTTTTATTACTTCACTCTCTAACTCTCCAATCCTTTCAGATATTAAAGTTCTTAAAGACTTATCTTGCATATTTTCTCCTAAATTATTTTTATTATTTCTATCTAATAATCAACGAGTTGATAACTGTCTTAAGTAAACTTTAGTTTTGTTTAGTACTATATTTGTACTTTTATCTTTTCACTTTAATTTAGGTATGTTTTAATTCCAGGCAATGCAAGGCCTAATCCTACCTACCATAGGACTGGTTTATCGGGCCGGTAATTGTGCTTCTGAAGGTTGTATTGTTTATACTTGGTATTCGCCTTCACTAAGTTAGTTTGCCTAAAGCTAACAAAACATTCTTATCGGTTCGCTTGTATTTCTCATCAAGCTGTTTTACATGATCACTTAAGTTAACTTCCTACCAACTCTTATCCGTGAGTATCTTTTTAAAGAATTATAATAATCATGTTGCTTTTATTAGTACTGCTCAGGTTGTTTGAAGGTAAAAGCTATAAAAAAACCGTTAGTCAAAAACTCTGAATAAAAAACTGTTAGAGAAACTTAATTTATTTTGAACGAAAAGAGAATTTATATAAATAATGTAAAGAGTTAGTACTTATTGATATATAGCGTAGTGATAATATATAGAAGTTTTATTTACTTTTTACTTATTTAGTAGTAATTAATTTTTAACAAAGGTGGAAAAATGGAAAGTATCAATCAAGCAGAGTTATCTGTTTTCAAGAAAATTAATTTAGTTTATCAAGAAGTTACTAATGTGGAGAAAACTGCAACCGTTGGTTATGGAAATAATTCCTACACAGCTGTAGAGCACGATGAGGTAACAAGCATTTTAAAAGAATCAATTACAAAGCATGGTTTAATTTGCATACCAAATGTTACAGAGTGTGAAGTTGAGTATCAGACTTACAAAAGCAAGAATGGGAATGCTGAAAGATTCGTTGTTAGAAATTGGGTTGAATTAAAAGTCATAGATATTGAGTCGGGCGGTTTTGTTTCAACTAAAGCTTTTGCAATGGCATTTGATTCTCAAGACAAGGCTCCAGGTAAAGCTTATTCAATGGCGCTTAAGTATTGTTACTTAAAACTATTCATGCTTAAGTCTGGAGA
>JAGQLJ010000173.1 GCA_020429495.1 Candidatus Dojkabacteria bacterium | reverse complement strand
GGCGGTGTCGTAACTTCTGGCTCCGATGAAATTGTTGGTTATGGTTCAGCTAAGCTTTATTCAAGTTTATTTGATCTAGGTGGAATTTTAGCTGGGCATCCAATCAGGCTTCCTTCAACTGATAGAAGTGGAGATATTTCTTGCTTGACCGCTCCTAAAATGACAACAATTAATTTTTCTGGAACTGAAGTTCAAGGCGCAGAAATGGAGTTTAAAGCTTACCAGGATTCTAGAGTTGATTCAAAAGTCAATATCTGGCGTCGTGGTGATTATACACTTCTTTAATTAATCAAGGGCCGTAAAAGGCCCTATATCTGTGAGAGGATAATAAATGAAGTTTGAAAAAGAAATTATTGAGCTTGATCTTTACGGTGAAAAACATGAGTTACGTTTTCCTACAATGGAAGAACTTAACGAAAGAGATGTAATCGTGAGACAAATAATAAATGGAGAGTTAGAAAACGTAAGTGATTATGACTATACAAAAGACTTACTTGAAAAACTCGGATTACCAGAAGAAGCTTTTAAGAAAATGAGAAAAGCACATTTAGAGGAACTTGTTAGAGTTCTTTTAGATGAAAAAAAAAGTTAAGTGATTGGGAATTAATGGCATGTGAGTTGTGCAATTTTTACAAGTACAGCTTAAAAGAAATTAAAGATCTAGATCACAGAGACTTCACAATGCTTTTTTACGGTATGCAACAGATAGAAGCTAAAAGATGTTTAAGAAGTTTTAATGTTTCTGATTATCCAACATTGAAACAAGATGAAAGGTCAAAGCTTCATCGCAACATGTACAAGGTTGCTTATCCAGAAGACTTTGTTAAGCGTGCAGTAAAGACAGATGACTTAGTTTTAATATAGGTGTTTAAATGGCAATTAGAATAGAAATTTATTTTGATGACAAAACACTTGATAGAGAAATTGAGAAGGTCAAAACCAAAACAGAAAACGAACTTTCCGCTGCCGGTACGTCTGCCGGCACTAGATTCGCAACAAACTTTGGCACTACGTTTGGTAATAATTTAAAAAACACTGTCAAAAATACTCTTGCAACAATTGGAACATTATTTGCAGCACAGAAAATCGGTGGATTTTTATCAGATGCAATTCAAGAGACAAGACAATTTCAATTAGCTATTGCAGAAGTTAATACTATTCTAGGTGATAATAAAAGATTAACAGAAGATAATGCTAAAACATTTAGAGCATTTTCAAGGCAATATGGAACGTCTGCACAAAGACAAGTAAAGTCTTTTTATCAAATTATTTCTGCCGGTGTTACAGATACAACACAAGCTTTTAAATTATTGAACCAAGCAAACAAATTATCTATCGGGGGTTTAGCTGGCGTTGAATCTTCTATAAATATTTTAACAGATATTATTAATGTTTATAAAGATAGTGGTCTCACAGCACAAGAAGCAACCGACAGTTTATTTCAAACTGTTAAGCTTGGTAAAACAACAATATCTGAATTATCAAGCTCACTAGGGACGGTGCTATCTCCAGCTAAAGAAGCTGGTATTGAACTTGATGTAATTAATGCTGCACTTGCAACGCTTACTACTCGAGGTAACTCAACTAGTGAAAACGTAACTCAGTTAAATAGTTTAATTTCTTCCTTATCAATAAACTCGGCTATTCTTGGCAAGGGATTTGATATTACAGCTGTTCAGACCGATGGTTTCGCTACTGTTTTACAAAGACTCCAGGACAAAACTAAAGGCTCTTCTATTGAGCTTTTTAAATTACTAGGAAGAAAGGAAGCTGTACTAGCGTTCCAAAAGTTGTCAGGTGATGGTTTTAAATCTCTTGGCGATAACATTTCAGCATTTACAAGAAAGGCTGGAGCGGCTTCGGATGCATTCAAAATTATAGAAAAGTCAGCTGATTTTCAATTTAAAAAATTAGATTCAAGTGTTAAAGATTTACAATTATCTTTAGGTAAATTGTTAATACCTAGTCTTTTAAGAACAACAAGAAGTTTAAATACATTCTTTAATCTATTTGCAAAAAAACCTGAAGGCACTGCCGTAGATAAAATCAACAGAGAGTTAACAGACACAGGTGACCGTGTCAGAGAAATAACTGCAAGAATTGAAAGTTTAAATGGCATAGATCTTAGTTCTAAGTTTTCCTTTAGAGCGCAAGCTGCAAAAGATGAATTAAAAAAATTAAACAAAGAGTTGATTACCGTAAAAGATAGACGCGCAGAGTTAAGAAAGGAATTGTCAAAAGTTTTCAAAGCTAGAAATAGTGCCAAAGAAGAAGAAACAAACGCCAAGATAAGAAAAGAATCTATGGCCGTGGAAATTGCAGATACAAAAGCATTGGCGGCTTCAATTAAAGGTATCGGACTATCTAGAACCCAAGCATTAAAAAAACAATTAGAAGAAAGACAAGTGCTTTTATACGATGCGAGACAAGCTGGAATTTTAACTGAAGAAGATTACGAGGCAAGAGTTACTCTACTGCAAAATGAATATAGAGAGCAAAGACGTATATCAAGAGAACAAGAAGCGTTGGACGCTAAAGCTTCATTTGCATCTATTGGTGAAGCGTTTGTAATAACTGCACAAAACATAAAAGTAACAGCTGGAACAATAGCAAAAACAATGCATGGCATTTTAGTCAATGGAATTGGAAATGCTTTTACAAGAGTTGGACAAGCTTTAAAGAATGGGGAGAATGGCTTCGCAGCATTTGGTGAAGCGTTTAAAGGAATTTTTGGCGATGTAGCAAGTGCGGCCGGTGATTTGTTTATAAAACTAGGTGTTGCTTCTCTTGCTACTGGTAACATTGGAATGGGAACCGCGCAAATTGCAGCTGGTGGAGCGTTAAAGATTTTAAGTGGAATACTTGGGTCATCTGGCGGATCATCTGCTCCGGCAAGTGCTGGCGGCGCAGAAGGTGCACCAAGTACAGTTGACAATACAGGTGTACTAGACAGTTTCACT
Source organism: Candidatus Dojkabacteria bacterium (assembly GCA_020429495.1). Taxonomy (GTDB): domain Bacteria; phylum Patescibacteriota; class Dojkabacteria; order J137; family J137; genus JAGQLF01. The sequence goes on along the minus strand of JAGQLJ010000173.1, from coordinate 1,105 downwards.
CGGCAAGAAAGACAAGCAGATAGACAAGTTAATATTACGGTTCAAGGTTCACTTGTCCAACAAGAAGAACTTGGTTTATATTTAGAAGAAGTGCTTAACGATACTAGAGATAAAAATGGAACAGTTTCAACTAACGTAAGGACTGCATGACAATAAAAACTTATTCAGCATTTACTTACGGCCATACTATTAATGAAAATAATCAGTGGATTGATTTCAGTGAGAATGGCGTTGATCAACTTTCTGCTATGATAGAAATTGGAACTTATACTTTAGGAGAGTTCGCTGACGCTGTTTCGACTGCACTTAATTCTACTCTTTTAATATCTCAAGAATATACAGTCACACTTGATCGTGCGACTAGAACTTTAACAATAAGTGCTGGATCTAACTTTGATTTATTAATTACCAGTGGGAACAAGGCGGATATTTCTGCCTATTCTTTAATGGGTTATACTGGCGCAGACTTAACTGGAACTAATACATACACGGCAAATAATGTTTCAGGTTCAATTTATTATCCTCAATTTAAACTTCAAAAGTTTGTAGATTTTAATGACAATGTATCCAAAGCGGAAAGCTCAGTTAAACAAAGTGCGAGTGGAGAAGTTGAGGTTGTTTCTTACGGTGAAGTAAAAATTATGGAATGTAATATTACCTTTATTACTGACATCGTTCCACAGGGTGTAATACTTGAGAACCCTACTGGTGTAAGTGACTTAAGAAACTTTTTAATTTATGCTACTAACAAAGCTAAGCTTGAGTTCATACCGGACTCTAGTAATCTTTTGGTTTTTACTAAATGTATCTTAGAAAAAACTCCGGAAGATAGGGACGGTACAGCTTTTAAATTAAAAGAGTTGTATACAAAAAAGTTAGCAGAATATTTTGAAACTGGTTTAATATCGTTTCGAGAAATTAATTAAGGAAGATTATATATGTATTTTGATAATTTAACAGGCGGTGGGTTATTCCAATAAACTTCAAAGCGCCCTTGTCGTCTGCGACAGCGAACAATGTATTTTTGGATAAAACTATTGACGACAGTACTATTGGAAAAATTACCATGAACAATGGTAATAGTACTTTAATAGATGACCCCCAA
>JAGQLJ010000007.1 GCA_020429495.1 Candidatus Dojkabacteria bacterium | reverse complement strand
CATTAGGAGGTGGACAAATTAAGCTCCAAGGAGTTCTTTTATCATTCTTCATCTCTTCGGTTGACATAACCTCTGAAGTTTCAGGGTTAAATTCCGGCTTATACATTTTTTTATCTAGCCAGTTTTTGAGAATTTTTTCCTCGTGTTCTTTGTGGTTGTAGGGTCCGTTTGGTAACATCATTTTAAAATAGTAATAAGTTATGGGTTTTAGGTTATAAGTTTAATTTAGTTTATAATTTTAAAACCTATAACTTAAGCCTCATAATATAAAATTTACTAGGGACTGTATTTCAGCGTTACCACCCTAATTCTAGAATAAGAAGATATCCTAGCACTTAATTACAGCTATTACAGGCTTACCTGTGAGAGTCTACTTTCTATTTAAGATTTCTTTCTCATGACTCACTGGTGACTACCCAGTTCAAATGTCATTGTGATGATTATATCGTAAATAAAGCAACTTGCAAATAATAAATGTAGTCGTATAATCAATATATCCCCCACTCAGAGTACTAAGTTATAAGTTTTAAGTCGCTTTTTTTATGCAGGATTTTAGAAAACTGAAAATATGGGAAATGTCTTTAGATTTGTCAGAAGAGATATATAAAATAACAAAAAATTATCCTAAAAATGAAAGATTTGGAGTTATATCTCAAATGCAAAGATCTGCTACATCAGTAGGTGCAAACCTTGTAGAAGGTGCTGGTCGTAATACTTCAAAAGAATTTAATTACTTTTTAGGAATATCAATGGGCTCTCTTTCAGAACTAGATTACTTTGTAGAATTATCTGTAAGGCTAAAATATCTAGAGAAATCAAAAGCAAACAAAATTCTATATGAAATTAATTCACTTAGAAAAATGATTATAAGTCTTAAGAAAAAACTTAAAACCTAGAACTTAAAACTTATAGCTCCGTAATTACAGTTCCAATTTTTCCGGAGTTATAGATTGAGTCATTATTTGGATTGTATAGTAATATTATCTGATGCTCAGGGAAAATTACTACTAAGTCTCCAGCTTGTACTCTTGAATAAAAATCAGAATCTTCAGCTAAAAGTTTTTGAGGATCATCAACCACAGATGCTTGTGGAACTTCTTCGTTGCCTTCTTCTATTATTCCATCTGCTTTTGCTCTTGCTAAAATTTTATTTAGCACATCAAGCTGACCATCTTGAGCAATTTGTGCAGGTGACTTTCCGTTATAAATTACTTCTTTGCCATCTCTTCTATAAATAATCATTCTATCCTCATAGATAACTACATAGTCTCCAGATTGCACATCCTTATAAACTTGCTCTTGTATCTGGTTTCCATTTCTAAGATCGCTAATGATATTATCGTCAAGTTGAACAATATCTAGTGGTACCAAACTTTCACTAACACCTGCAACTTTTCTAACTTCATTTACAATTTGATCTCCAAGTGTATTCTTAGGGAAATATAAACCATAAGCTAGTAAACCAATCATCAGCATTTGTAGACCAATAACAACTCCAACAATAATTTTTGTAGTAGATAATTTAGTTTTCTTTTTATCATTGGGCTTAGAAACACCCAACTGTTGTGGATTATTAACTAAGTTCTGATTATAAGGCTGATAGTTCATAAAATATTTCTTCTTAACATTAATATTATATTATGCCATGTGAGAATAAGTTTGCAAGAGTAAATTTAGAAGTTTTAATCAAAATATTTTTTTATACCCTAATAGCAAAACTTATTGCTATAAATGACATGAAATAGAAGAAAAGGTAGAATATTGTAATTAAACAAAGTAAATGCAATTTTTTTATATTACCCTACTGTTTGCTGGAGCAATAATCATAATCTGGTATATATTTGCTCGGACTGCATATAGAAAAAGAACAGTTTCAGAAGTAATTTCTAAACCAGTTATTCTAAAAATATCTGTTCCAGCAAATAACGATAAAAAACCTCAAGCAGTTGAGCAATTTCTTCAAGCAATGCATGGAACCTTAGGATCAAAACAACTTTCCAATACTCCTTTCAGTTTTGAAATTGTAGGAAATCAATCGGGTGTCTATTTTCTAATTGCATGTGAATCAAGATTCAAAACATTCATAGAAAACCAAATATATGCTCAATATCCAGATGCACAAGTTACTCAAATACAAGATTATGCTACACCAGAGAAGCAATCAAAAATTATAAAAGGCTTTGAATTAGGTTTAAAAAAAGACTTTTTTTTACCAATAAAAACATTTACATCATTTGAGGTTGATCCACTTGCTTCAATTGTTTCTACCATGAATAATTTAAAACATTCTGATGAGATTTATATTCAAGTAGTTACTCGCCCAATAGCAGATAATTGGCAGGAGTTAGGAAAATCTTATGTTAATAAAAGAAGAGCTTTGACTGATGAGGAAGGAAAAAAGGTAGGGCTAACTTCTGGAGAAGGAGCAGAACTTTCTCAAGTAGAATATAAAAATCAGAAATCAGGATTTCAGTTTGTTATAAGAGTAATTGTAAGAGGAACTGATAGCGAGCAAGTAGATAGATATTCAGAAGATGTACAGGCTTCCTTTAATCAATTTCAAACTGCTCAATTTAATGCCTTATCAATAAAAAAATATAATTCATCAGTTTTTAATAAGCTTCTTTATGGAAATTTATTAGCAGACAGTCTTTCAATTTTAGAAAAATATCAACAAAGATTTTTAAGTGAACTTGAGCAAGATATTGTAAATACAGAAGAACTGGCATCACTTTATCATTTGCCAAGCAGGGCCGTACAAAGTCCTAATATATCTTGGGCAAAAAGTAGAAAGATTGAGCCACCACAAAATTTGCCAAAACAAAATGCAAGAATTTTTGGATTAACAGATTACAGAGATCAGCACTTCCCTTTTGGAATAAAAAAAGAAGATAGAAGAAGACACATGTATCTTTTGGGAAAAACTGGAACTGGAAAATCAATGTTTATAAAAAACATGGTATATGGTGATTTACAAGAGGGTGAAGGTCTTTGTATAGTAGACCCGCATGGCGAATTGATAGATGATGTTTTAACATTTATTCCTGAGCATAGACTAAAGGATGTTGTTCTTTTAGATCCATCCGATGTAGAAAATCCGATTGGTTTAAATATGCTAGACATAAAAGAAGGCGAATCAAAAGAGCTTTTAGCTGATGGAATTGTGTCAGTTTTTATTAAACTTTTCGGTAATTCTTGCGGTCCAAGGCTTCAATATATCCTAACAAATACTGTTCTAACGTTGCTACATTGTCAGAACGTTTCGTTGTTGGCGGTAAACAGAATTCTTTTAGATAAAAATTATAGAAAGTTTTTATTAAAGCAAGTAGATGATCCTTTCTTATTAAAATTCTGGAATGAGGAGTATGAACAAATGTCTAAAAATCAAAAGCTTTTAGCTGAGACTCTTTCACCAATTCAAAATAAAGTAGGAAGATTTTTATCTTCTCCACTAGTTAGAAATATGATTGGACAAGTAAAATCCTCAATTGATTTAAGAGAAATAATGGATGATGGAAAAATTCTTTTAATTAACTTATCACAAGGAAAAATAGGCGAAGAAAACACATCTTTGCTTGGAGGAATGATAATAACTAGGCTTTATACAAATGCTATGCAGAGAGCAAATGTTGCATCAGATCAGAGAAAAGACTTTTATTTATATGTAGATGAATTCCAAAATTTTGCGACAGATACTTTTGTAAAAATATTATCTGAAGCAAGAAAATATGGACTTAACTTGCTTGTTACTCACCAGTTTGTAGACCAAATCCAACCTAATATTCAAGATGCTATTTTTGGAAATGTGGGTACTTTAATCAACTACGTTGTTGGACCAAAAGATGCTCAGAGATTAGAGAAAGAGTTTGCCCCATCTTTAACTGCAGACGATCTTGTTAACTTAGAAAGATTTAGTTTTGCTATAAAAATGATGATAGATGGTGCTCAATCTGCTCCATTCACTGGTAAGCTTTTAATCCCTTCATACCCACCAACAGGTATAAGAGAGCAAATAAAAGATTATTCGAGACAATCCTACTCTACTCCAAGAGATGTTGTTGAAAGCAAACTAAACAAATGGGCAAATCAAGAATATGATGATAAAGGCAATTTAGTCCAAAATAAGTAGAAGATTAAGTTTTTTGAAACACTCCAACTAACCACTTATGGCTTCTTTTTGTGTGGTCTATCTTCACCAGCTCAAGTCCAGCTCTTACTGCCCTATCTTCTAATTCTTGTGCTGTAAAGAAATGATAGAACCTTTCTAGCTCAGCATATGTCTTTGTCTCTTTCTCGACCAGTTCGCCTGAACCTTCTCTTACGATTACATACAAAATACCACCCTCTACAAGAGCCTCAGAGATCTTTTTAAAGGTCGTATCTAAATCTTTGGAGTGAATATGGTGCAAAGAGTCTCTTGCCCAAATTCCCTTATAGGTGTCTTTAGGAAGATTGTAGGTTGTTATATCCCCATGAATAACTTCTACATTAGGGTTTTCAAACCTTGCCATCTGCACAAATCGCTTTGAGATTTCGATAGCAGTTACGGAATATTTATCGGCTAGATAGCTTGCATCAAAACCAGGACCACAACCCACATCTAGAACGTGCGCAGGAGCATTAACCATCTCCATAAACTCATCAAGTTGAGGTTTAGAAACAAGCTTTCTGGCATTATCTGAGTGATATGCATGAGCATGTTTATCGTATTGCTCTGCCAAAATCTTAGCGCTTGGTTTTAATAAAAATGCAGATTCATCGCTTGTAACATTTCTAAGTAATGTTTTATCTAGTTTTAGCTCATGTCTTCTTACAATTTTTAATATATCTTCAGGCTCAGTCGCATAATAAAGCACACCAAGTTCTTTTTCATCAATATTCATTTGAGATTTAAATGCATCAATTAATTCTGGCCAAAAATCACCGAATAAAATAACAGGCTTATGTGCTCCAAAATAAAGTTTTGCAAGTGCCCAAACTAAACCAAATTCAGATACTGTTCCTGTTCCACCTTTGCACACAACGTATGCATCACCCTCTTCTATAAGTCCAAAAGTACGATTAATATAGTTAGATTGCGATTCGGTTTCATCAGCAACATTTGCAAGATTTTTACCTTCAAAGATAGAAGCTAATTTTGGTTCCCAATAAATGGCGACAGTATCTCCATTAACTGATTCAGCACCATCTGTAGCGGCTTTCATCAAACCTGGCCCACCTCCATTTACAATTTTATACCCATTTTCTGCCATTACTTTTGCAGCATTGAATACATCTTTGTAAATTGAATCATCTTCGGGGATAGCTGAATCTCCAAAAAAGGTAATGTTATTGATTATTCGGTCGTTGTTTTTATTTGGCTTTTTATGTCCCTTTGGTTTTTTAGGTAATGGTACTGTTGTTGGCACTTTAACTATTTAACTGAATACATAATACATGATGCTAATGAGAATATAAATGAAGTTTTGGTAAGAAAACTAAATCTGTTTCACGTAGAAAAATTACATGTTTAAAGCTAGCTCTAATTTCTGTTTATTTAGGTTTACATCCTCAGCATTAGAGAAAAATGAACCCACGCTTACTCTATTTACATCAAAATCTTTTACTAAACTTGCAGTATTTAAATTTATTGAACCATCTAAACTGACAATACCTTCATAACCTTCATTTCTTAACCACTCTACTCTTTCGAGTATTTCAGGTTTAAAAGGATTACCTTGTTTTCCAGTTTCAATCGTCATAAGTTGAACTTCTTTGAATTGTTTATAGAAATCTATATCTTTTAATCTAGATTCAGCTTTTATACAAATTCCTAAATTTCTAGGATTAATTTTCTCTATGACTTCTTGATAATGAGCTTCCTGGTGAATTATATAGTAAATTCTACTAGCTAGTTCACTCTGCTCTATTTTATTAATTAGCTCAATAGGTTTTGAAACCATTAAATGAAACGAAAAGCTTGTATCGCTGAAAGGGATAACATCAGAAATAACCTTTTGTATATCAAGCGTAACTTTGCCTTCAAAATCATCACCATCAACATTAATATCTATATCAATTTGGTCGAAGATTTTTGTGTAATTCTCAAGCTGTTTATCTATCTCAGATTCGCTACTAACTAATATGGCTGGTGAAATTTTAATCATATCTAAATGTTTAAACTAACTCAGTTTATCACACAAAAAAATAACAACACAGTAGTGTTGTTTGAGTTTCGTAGTGAGCAATTACTCTATTATTTTATTTCAGGAAAACGTTGATATTTATCTAAATATGTATCTAGTTCATCTTCATTCCAAATGTTTTCAGGGTTATCAACATATTGTAAAAACAGCTTACCATTAAGGTGATCTAGCTCATGAAGTAACAAATGAGATCTAAAATTCTTTTCAGTTATTTCACGTTGAATACCATTTTCATCTAGATATTTTATTGTAACTACTTTTGATCTTTCTACTGGTCCATAAAGTCTTTTGTTATTTGAATTAATAGACATACAACCTTCCCATTCTATTGTTGTTTCTCTACTCTGTTCAATAACCTCTGGATTAATAAAAGCTCTATAGAAAGTTTTTGTATCGTCGTTATCTTTAACAACAAAGATTCTTTTTAAAATCCCAATTTGTACTGCAGATAAGCCTGCTGCACTATCCTTATTTGCTTTGATTGTATCAGTAATATCTTTAATTAGGTTTTGTATTTCTTCAGATTGAATACTACTCTCCTCTACAGATTCAGAAGCCTGCAATAATCTTTCATCACCTATTTGTATGATTTTCTTATTCATAAGTTATGTATTTATAATTATACCCTACTTTCTGATATGATTATTGATGCTTAATTTTAACAAATTTTGTAAATCAATACTATACTAAGCACTCTACTTTAGATAGAATAAAACATATTTCAAACTAAATGTAAAACAACGAAATCATAAGATAGGTAAAGAAATAGCTGAAAATCATATATATAATCACACTTTAAATAGAAAAAAGCTAAGCAGAGTAGTGTAATTGGTAAAAACATCTCTAGGTTATGAATGGATTTCCTGCACCTAGTTGACAATCCTACCTAGAGTGAATAAACTTAGGTATTATTGATGGATCCGATCAATATATTTTATATGTTATCAAGTTAGCACATGAACAAGACAGATCTTGTAGATTACATCGCTAACAAAACAGGTCTTACTAAAAAAGACGCAACTAATGCATTAAATGCAATGGTTGATGCTGTTATGGATACAGTTAAGTCAGGAAAGGCTGTTACTCTAACTAATTTTGGAACTTTCTTATCAGTGCGAAGAGCAGCTACTGTAAAGAGAAATCCAAAAACTGGAGCACCAGTTAATGTTCCTGCAAAGAACGTACCAAGATTCAGACCAGGTAAAGCATTCAAGGATGCTGTAGCATAAGAATTTTTGTACCCGAACTTTAATCCCGCTGTAAGCGATGTTTATAGTGGGATTATTTTTTTATTCGAATATCTTTAATTTTAAGCTGAAGTTTTTTATTCCCATTCCACTCATTTATTCCAATGTGACCAACAATATCTAGTTCTTCGTTAGAACTTAGTATTTTATTAAATTCACCTGATTTGTTAAAAGCAATTAATTCTAATGGAGTAGAGGAGTTTAAGAAGGCTTTTATATGTTGATTTTCACTACCAAATAGCTGTGTTTGTAGGGTATCTTTTACTTGAAAAAGTACCATTGGCTCAGGATTTGCTTCACCAAATGGTTCTAGAGAATTAACTTCTTCAATTAATGGAATAGATAAATGTGATTCATCAATTTCTGCATCAATAAACAATATAGGTTCTAAGGTCTCATTCTTTAAAGTTTTATTGGCATGTGTTTCCAATGCTTTTTTAAATTTAGGCAGAGCAGAGTAGTTTAAAGAGAACCCAGCAGCTTGAGCGTGACCACCATACCTTGTTAGGTTCTCTTCTAAATCTTTTAATGCAAGAGAAATATTATAAGCTTCAATGCTCCTTGCAGACCCTTTCATGATATCTCCATTTCTTGAAGCAACAAGAACTGGTCTGTAGAACATCTGAGTAAGTTTACCTGCAATTAATCCTAAAATTCCTTCAGGCCAATCGTCGCCATAAATAAAATGGACTTTATTCTTTTCATCTACTTGGCTTAAAGCTAGGTCAACATAGGTCTGAGTTAGATCTTGTCGTTCCTTATTAAGACTATCAAGTTTATGAGCTAATTTCTGCGCCTGTTCACCAGAATGAGTAGTAAGCATACGTACTGCATCTAGAGCGTGCCCAATTCGTCCCGCAGCGTTTATTCTAGGGCCTAGCGCAAAACCAAGATGATAAGTCTGGACTTGCGCCGGATTAACGCCAGAAATCTTCATAAGAGCCTTTAATCCATAGTTATTTGTCTTACTCATTAGCTTTAAACCTTCACTAACAATAGCCCTATTTTCATCAATAAGTGGCATAATATCGCAGACAGTACCAAGTGCAGCAAGTGGAAGATATTCAGTCATATCAAACTTATTTTTCAGAAGTGCATTTACTGCGGTGCATACTTTCCAAGAAACTACAGCTCCGCATATGCCGTTAAATGGGTATGATTCATCTAATCCAGGATGAGTAACAGCTTTTGCATATTTAGATATGCTATGTTGACCGACAGTTTCGACATCAGCATTTTTCTTATCATCTTTTAAAATTGTATGATGATCAGTAATTATAAAGTCAAAATCTTTATGGTATTTCTTTACAATTTCTATATCTTTAATTCCACAGTCGACAGTTATTATTAAATCAGCATTTAGTTCTTTTATTTTTGCCATTGAGGAATCTGACAAACCATATCCATCTTCAAAACGGTCAGGAATGAATGGTATAACATCAGCTCCTAGCTTTCTATATAGAAAGTCCCACATTATTGAAGTTGCCGTAACTCCATCTACATCAAAATCCCCGTGAATAACTATTTTTTTCTTTTTCTCAATTGCATCAAGAATAGCCTCAGCAACTTTTTTCATTCCCCACATTAAAAAAGGATCGTGTAGCTGATCTAGGGTAGGGTAGAGGAAACTTTTTTTATTTTCTATACCTCTTTGTTTGAGAATAAAATCTAGCAATGATTCAGAATCTCCTGGCTTTTCATCAGGCAAAACCCATTTCATAAGTATAAAATTGGGGAAGTTAAATTAAACTATTTTTATAGTTTAGCATAGCAAAAAAATGAAAAAATCAGCAATTATGCAATTGAAATAGAGTTCTCTGTTTCTCTGTGTTCATTATAAAAATCAGATAATGCTTCACCCAAATTGGTAATTATTTTTGAGTAGGTTTCACTATTTTCGCTTAAAATACTAGGTAGGTGACCTAAAAAGATATTAATTAATTGATTTTGAACTTCTGTAGTTCTATTTGTAAATTCGGTAGTAATTTCGAATCTATTATCCTGACTAGTATAATAGTAGAAAATTGTTATAGGGTTGAATCTATCATTAGTTTGGCTAAAAGCTACAGAATGATTAAGTGGGATACCTATACTATCATAATATTCTGTGACAGCTAAAGTATATTCATTTCCGGCTACAGTAAATCTCTCTAAATTTGTAAGGAAAAAAGTTATTCGTATAGAAGATTCATCATGTGCATTTTCTATACTTCTTAATAATTTAATGGCAGTATCAAGGTCATTTTTAAACCAGCTTGTTCCATAAGAATCAACTATTTCAGCACTGTTAGGCAATAGAAGCATTGCAGGCTCATTTGTATTCAAGTAAATTCCACCTTCAAGTATATCTTTACTTATACCAATTCCTAAATGAAACCCCTCAGGTTCTCCAATTAAAGCAGTATTCTGAATTTCAAACTCTTGGGTTTCTCCTAAGAATTCTAAAATAAACTGGATTTGTTCACTTATAGGTCTAGTAGCGTATTGAATAGAGTCATCAGAAAGTTGAATAAGTCTTTGTGTAAATTGATCTCTATTAAATATAGGTTCAAAACTATAATAAGCTATTGCTGTAAACAATAAGGCTAAAATATTCTTTTTTGCTTGACTAAGAAGATCCATTGGAGATTATACCACAAATCCAGGGGGATATACTTAGCCACAAAGATGATTAGTTGATTTGCTTAAGTGTTTCTGATCTATCTTTTTCAAACTGCTCACGATCATCAGTTTTGTACCATTTTACAAATCTTCTAAATCCAAAGAATCCAACTGCTATTAAAACTAATCCAATAACTAAAGTTCTTACGATTAGCCAAATAATACTAAATACTTTAGCCTGATTATATTCATCAGTTAGAGGTAGAATTTCTGCTGAATTATTTGAAGCAAAGTTTTTTCTGACTGTAGCAAGCTGATTACTATCAGCGCCAACAATTTTTGCAACGCCATAAACTTCCGTAACTCCATAACCTAATGGTTTAACATCTATTGGAATTGAATAAGTTTGACCTGCTTGAACAGTAAGATTTCTAATTAATTGATTTTCGTTTGTAGCAATACTTTGTCCGCTTATTGTCCAAGTAACTCTAACTCTATCTGAATCAACATTTGATTTTAAAATCATTTCAAATCTAGCAACTTTTGTTGAAGGATTTTGAGTATATTCTTTAAATGATACTTCTAGAGCTTGTGTGCTAGAAACATCTGCCGGTCTGTCTTCTTGATATAAAGTTTCTTCGTTTTCAACTAATTGTAGCTGTCCTTGAGCATGGATTAATGCTGGAGAAAGAGACGAGAAAAATATTAAAGCTCCAACTAAAACAAATTTTAATTTCATAATTCATTGTATAGGTAGAATTACAATAATTCTAGTGGCTGGCATATTTATATATGCCACAACCCAAAGTGGTATAATTATATAGTTATAAAAATACATATGATATTTAGTCCAGTTTACTTATTATTTATTATTCCCGGTTTAATTGTTGGCTTAATAGCTCAATTTTTCTTGTGGTATGCATATAGTAAATTCTCTAGAATTTCAGCAAAATCAGGAGTTACAGGAATGGAGGCTGCAAAGATTATTAATGAAGGAGAAGGTTTTGGAGTTGGTTTTATGACTAGCCCAGGGAAACTAAATGATCACTACAATCCCGCAAGTCATATTGTAAATATCTCAAGTGACAATGCAACAAATACATCAGTTGCAAATATTGCTGTAGTTGCACACGAATTTGGACACGTTCAACAAAAGGAAGTTGGTAGTGCATTATTTGCAATTAGATCAGAATTAGTACCAGCAGTAAATTTAGGATCAAACCTAGGCTATATTTTAATGGCTATTGGTTTTGTAATATCCTTTTTTGAACTTTCTATTGTAGGGCTTACTTTATTTTCACTTACAACAATCTTTTCTTTAGTTACCCTTCCAATTGAAATTGATGCAAGTAGAAGAGGAATGAACTTATTAAGAAAATATAATTTGGTTGCAGTTGATCAATTAGGCGGAGCAAGAGCAGTTTTAAGTGCTGCTGCAATGACTTATGTAGCTGCGCTAATTTCATCACTTGGTCAGCTTTTATATTTCTTTATGAGAGTTCAAGGAAGTAGAAGATAGTCAAAACTATTGAATTTTAAGAGCTAGATTTTTCTAGCTCTTTTATTTTCTTTATATACTGTTAGATTAAGCGTCGATGTTGACGGTCGAGAGAAAACGATAGTAGAATGAATTATATGAAAAGAGTAGAAAAAGTCTTACGAAAATTTGGATTAACTGATAACGAAATCAAAGTTTATATAACTGTTCTTAAACAAAAAGATACCAGTCATAATAAGATTTCTAAAGCTTGTGGAGTTGCAAGAACAACAGTTTATGATGTTATTAATTCTTTAGAAAGTCGAAACCTTGTACAAACAATTCAGCAAGAGAATCAGACACATATTATTCCACAAAATCCTAATCAGTTAATTGTAAATGTAAAAGAAAGATTAACTGATCTTCGAGAGCTAGAAGCTGATGTTTCTTCAATTGCAGCAAACTTATTTGATAGATTCGATAATAAAGATGATGATTCATCTCAAAAGCTATATAAAGGACTAGAAGGAGCAAGAAAAGCATACTTTGCTGAAGATTTTGTAACAACAACTCTACCAAGATATATTATTACAGATCTAACAACATTAAATACCTTTGGTGAAGAAGATAGAGCTAATAACTATCCCTACGAGATTAAAGAACTAATTCCTGTAAACGACTGGGTAAAATTTACTCTAAAGAAATGGTTAAGAGAAGATCCAGACTTTGTAAAGAAAAGAGAATATAGATTTATTGATAATCCAGTTCTGCAACAATACACAAGAACCACAATATTAAGCGATAAAGTTTTACATGCATGTGCATATAGTAATGAAGCATGGGGCTTAATTATTGAAAGTAAAGCATATGCTGAATCTACTTTAGCAATATTTAACTATCTTTGGTCTCAATCAGAAAAACTAACTGTAGACAAAATACAATCTTGGCCAGAAATTACTACACCAAGTGGTGTGCTAGATTCGCCAAGTATTTCAATACAAGGCGGTTCAGTTAAGCGTATTTCTGACGAAGAATAGTTAATTCTTTTCAATTGGTGAGCTTTTACCTTTATGCTTAACCATTTCCATAAATTTATTTAACTGAGAGTTATATTTTTTATTAAACATAAAATAAACTCCAATAAGAGCAGCACCAACTAGTCCCACTGCACCAGATGGTAGAACAACGTCTTGTATAAGATTTGCTTGTTTAACCACGCCATCAATCATAATTATAGGATTTGCAAGGCTAAATCCATCTGCTTCTCCATAACTATTTATTTCATCAATTGTTTGTCGAAAAGATTCATCTGCAGTTAGACCCGTTTCAACATTTTCAATTTTACTTAAATTTTTTACCTCACCACTTAAATCATAAATAATATATTCATCATCACCCAAAGCATCAATTGTTTTTCTATAATCAGATTTAGGACTCATTCTAAATATAAATGTTTCTATTGGTTTAACAATATCTTCATCATTAATTTCATCAAGTGGTTTTGAAAATAGTGCATAGAAGTTTCCTTCAGTTTTTGATCCGTACTCATCTTCAATTTCAATATAATATCCATCCCAAATCTCTGCATCTGTTGTTACATATTCTCCTTCAGATAATTCTGTAGGTGAGTAAAAAGTAAAAACTTCATCAGAAAAATTTTTGTTTTGCTTTATAGCAAAGAACATAACAAGTGCGCAAATAATTCCAACTAATCCAAAAGCAAGTGCAAATAATGCAATATTTTGGTTCATTTTAAATTTGAATGAAGGGCTTTCTTTACCCTTTCCTAGTTTTAATCCAGTTTCTAAAATATCTTCTGCTTTATAACCATGTGCAATTGATCTATATAAAATCTCGTTGCCAATATCTATTTTTTGATCATCTTTATGCACACTTACATTAATAACTTGCTCTGCAAACTTGCTATTCCTAAGTGCTGCATTTCTTTTTACCTTTTTAGTTACATATATAGCTCCTTTTTCAGGTTTATAATCATCAGGTAGAGCTTCAAGGTTGTTATCTAAATAAAGTGTTTTTGTGAAAATATTTGCCATAAAAAAATTATAAATATGAGGTATTATAGCCTAAAGCTCAATGCATCGTAAGAAAAAGGCCATTTTATGGTATAATTATTTATGACAAATTTAAGTTTAAACACAAAAACTTTACATACAAGCCTCATTTAAGAGGATGTTTATATTTGTCTATATTGAATGTCCTCCAACTGGAGGATTTTTTTTATTTTAATTAAGCTATAATAAATTTATGAACTTATCAAACCAACCACCAAAAGGAACAGCAGATTGGCTGCCAAGCGAATTTGCTATTCGAAAATATATCTTCGATACATGGAGAGAAGTTTGTACGCGTTTTGGTTATGAAGAGTATTTAACTCCAATTATTGAGTCAGCAGAGATTTACAGAGCAAAATCAGGTGAAGATGTTGGTGGAAAAGAGCTAATGACAATGTTTGATAGAGCAGAGCGAGAATATGCAATTAGACCAGAAATGACACCATCTGTAACAAGAATGGTTAGTAGAATTTATAACGATACTCCAAAGCCAATAAGACTATTTTCAATTGCTAACTATTTTAGAAATGAAAAACCTCAAAGAGGTAGAAATAGAGAATTTTGGCAATTAAATTTTGATATTTTTGGAACAGATTCAATTAATGCTGATGTAGAAATTATTCAAATGGCAATTGAGATTATGAAGGCTTTTGGAGCAAGTAGTAGTCAATTTGAGATTTTAGTAAATAGTAAAAATACTCTACTGAATAGAGATGAGATAAAGAATCAAACTCCTGAAGTTCAAACAGAAGCAGTAAGATTAATAGATAAAATTGAAAAACTAGATAGAGCAGAGTGGATAAAACAATTTATAGATAGAGTTGGATCAACAGAATCTGATGCTAATAAGTTATACGAAGACTTGACTTCAGAATACCCAGAAGCAAATCAAGATGAAGATATTATGCAATTACTTAACAAGCTAGAAGAGCTTGGGTTAAAAGATTATGTAAGATTTTCACCAAAGCTTGCACGTGGCTTTGATTATTATGATGGAATTGTTTTTGAAGTATTCGACAAAAATCCAGAAAACAGTAGAGCAATGTTTGGAGGTGGAAGATATAACGGGCTTGGATCTTTATTTGGAGGCGCATCAATGCCTGCAGTTGGTTGTGCACCTGGTGATGAAACAACGAAGCTATTCTTGGAATCATGGGGACTAATTCCAGATCTCAAATCACAGATCTCAAATCAAAAATACTATATACCTTTACTTGAAGAGAATTTTAATACAGATATTCAATCAATAGCTACAAAACTAAGAGAAGAAGGGAAGAATGTTGAAGTAGGTCTGGATGTTCAAAAAATGGGTAAAGCATTAGAATATGCAAATAAAAAAGAAATTGGAAATGTTGTGATTTTTGGCGAAATGGAAAAAGAAAAAGGTGAGTATATTATTAAGAATATGCAAAGTGGAGAACAGGACAATCTAAAATTCTAAATAACTATGCCTCAGATGAATACAGGGTTGTTGCTTCTATATTGGCTTGATCACCATATAATTCATTAACTTCGGCAATTACAATATTTTTAAATAATGTATGTAGGTCACCTGGGTTAGTATCTTTAATTAAAATACGAATTTCCATAGTTTTTTGAAGGTCAGGATTTGTAGCAAGGGCTGTGTTTACTTTCTCACGTATTGTTCCTTCTTCTAATTTGAGTAGAAGAGGAGAACTCATTGTAAGTTTTATTTTCCCATCTCCATAGCTTGTAGGTAGTTCAAGTTTAAAAACAGATTTATCTGCAAGAGTTATATAAAAAGAACCAGAGCCATTTGTTGCATCTGTTACCTCATAAAGATATTGATTCCTTGTAACTATAGTATCTTGACCTTTTTCATCCATTTATAATTTTACCAAGATTAGCTAATCATTCAAATTCTGCATATTGACTCTAGCTGCTAAACTTAGATACTTAATATAATAACAATGGATATGCATCTTCAAGATGATTTTGAAAATAATTCTGAACACTTTAATCTGAGAGGAGAGTTAATGCAACTTGCAAGAATTATTGATGAACGTGTACCATACGATAAAATTGTTGAACGTAGCTTACCCAAGAAACTCGAAAACTTAAATAAAGAAGTTGGTGATTTTCGATATCCAAATATTTTGGTAACTAAAACTGATGATTTTATTATTGTCAGGTTAGCATATCTAAAACAAGCGTGTTTAAAACAACTCGAGAGTAAGAGTGGATTAGATCAAATAAGTGGAGAGTATATAGTTAGAGATACGTTAGTTTTAATAGAAAAAACAACTAGTAAAATCTTGAAATCCTTATTAGATAAGCGAAATAGACAAGAATAGGGTATAATTAGCACATGTCTAAATATGCATTTGATGTAGAAAAATATATTAAAGATTTAGCTGAAATTATTTCAGAGATTCTATCCTTCAAAGAACTTTCTAAAAAAGATTTAGAAAAAATATTAAAAAGACACCCAAAGGATGGAAGAGAAATTTTTAGTAAAGACCAATTGGTTGCAGGTATTGATTTCTTTATGAGTAATGAATCCAATTTTACTGGCGAAGATCTTCTAAAAGTAAAAGATCAGATAAAAATGAAACCAATCAGAACAATTTCTGGGGTAACCACAGTTACAGTTCTCACCAAACCATTTCCTTGTCCTGGCGAATGTATATTTTGTCCCAATGATGTGCGAATGCCAAAGAGTTATATTGCAACGGAGCCTGGTGCGCAAAGAGCGCTAGCTAATAGATTTAGCCCATACCTTCAAACTTGGAATAGACTTCAAGCCCTAAAAAACATTGGTCATCCAACAGAGAAGATTGAGCTATTAGTACTTGGTGGAACTTGGTCTAGTTATTCTGAAGAATATCAGATTTGGTTTATAAGTGAATGTTTTAGAGCTATGAATGATTTCAGTTGTGATGTCATGGTGAGCTTGTCGAACCATGAAGAAACTAATGAAGATGTATCTTTCGACAGGCCCAAGATGACATCTCAAGGTAGAGTAGATCACACTATTAGGTCTTACAATATAGATGAGTCTGGGTTTAAATCTGAAGGCGAAAAACTACAAATACAAAAATATTTAGAATCTGATTGGAATAATGAATTAAGGGAAAAGGTAGGTGAACTTCCTTACAATAAACTAGTCTTTACAAAGGAGTTTAAAGAAGACTTTGCTCAGTATATCTGCTCTGATGAATCAGCTCTACCTAGAAAACAAGGCTGGACTGAGCTTGAAAAGCTTCATAAAATTAATTCAACTTCAAAAACAAAATGTGTTGGATTAGTTTTAGAAACTAGACCAGATGAAATAAACGAAGAAGAAGCCTTAAGACTTCGAAAACTTGGAGCAACCAAAATTCAACTAGGAATTCAAACTTTGAACGATGATATAAGTAAAGCAAATAAAAGAGGTGAAGGAGGGCGTGAAACATCTAGAGCCTTTAACTTACTAAGAATGGCAGGTTTTAAAATACATGCTCACATTATGCCAAATCTTTATAAAGCAACTCCAGAATTAGATAAGCAGTCATACCAAGATTTATTTAGTGATGAAAACTATAAACCTGATGAAGTAAAGATATATCCAACTTCAGTAATTAAGTTTACAGAACTTTACAATCTTTATGAACAAGGCGAATATAAACCTTACGAAACTGAGACTTTGGTTGATTTGATAGCAGATATGATGGAAATGACTCCTGAATACTGTAGATTAACAAGAATTATTAGAGATATTCCTTCAACAGAAATTGAAGCTGGGAATAAAACAACTAATTTAAGAGAAGTTGTGGAATGGAAGCTAGCCCAGGAAGGAAGGGCAAACCCAAATATTAGAGCAAGAGAAATTAAAGATAACCTGCCCGCAATGCTACGCATAGCGTTGCAGGCGGG
>JAGQLJ010000172.1 GCA_020429495.1 Candidatus Dojkabacteria bacterium | reverse complement strand
CTACAGAAGCAGTTAGCTGGTAATATGAGAGTAGATAATCAAACAACAGCTAAAAAGAACAATAAAAAGGATAGTGGGGTAAAACCCACTATTCATATTGTTCATATACTGGATAGAAGTGGCTCTATGAATGGCCCAAAACTTGTCAATGCAAATAATGGAATCAATGCAGAAATTGTAGAGTTGCAAAAAGACACCAATGTAGAGTATCTTTTTAGTCTTGTACATTTTGGTTCTGATATACAAACCATATATTGGCAAAGACCTATTCAAGAAGTTGGTTTTGTAAATATAATTAGTTCTGGTACGACTGCTCTATACCAGGCCATAGGTGAAACATTGGAAAAATTTCCACAAACACATCCCGTATTGGTGAAAATTTTCACGGATAAATCGTTGTCCCCTTGTTGTTAATAAAAAGCAGCATTGAATAATCTCTTAAATTGCTGGAAAATCCTAAAGAATCTTCTACTACAACACAATTCGTAAGAATAAATGTGAACGTTGCGAAAGCAGAAAAAAAGAAGATTATGAATATATGGTTAAATCCTAAGTATTCTTAGAATGGATAATCAGCAGGGAAATTTCTAAAATATAAATTGTTAGATTAATTATATTTTCTTTACATTCGGTAAATAATTTCATAATAAAGTTTATTTTTGTACAAAAATAAATTATGAAAGAACAAGTGAAGTTACTACGAGAAAAAGGATTAGGTATTAATAAAATAGCCAAACAGTTACATATTGCTAATTATAAAGTAAAAGAATATTTAATAGAATTAGGACTTCATGTTTCTTCAACATCAAATAAGAATGGGAATAACAGAAAATATTTTATAGATGATGATTTATTTTCTAAAATTGACACGGAATTTAAAGCATATCTGTTGGGATTATTGTATGCAGATGGAAGCGTTGATGTTAAAAAGAACGGGTTTTCAATATCATTACAAGAATTAGATAAAGATATTTTGTTAAAAATAAAAGACGGCCTTAATACAAAATACCCTATTCATTATCATGATAGTAGATATTCAAAAAATCATAAATTTACAACAAAAGTATCTTTATGTCCTACAAATGCTAAAGTAGTTCAAGATTTAATTAAATTAGGTTGTGTACCTAATAAAAGTGATATACTTAAATTTCCAACATCAAATCAAGTACCCTGTGAACTAATTCACCACTTCATAAGAGGTTACTTTGATGGAGATGGTACAGTGTATATTACGAATACGGGGTATATTCATTTTGGAATTATTTCTACTTTAGAATTTTGTACAGACTTGTTATCATATCTGCCGTGTGATAAAGTTAAAATTAGCAAAGAAAATAGAAGTAACAAAAACGTTTGGTATTTTACCGTAGCAAAAAGGAAAGATGTTAAGTCTATATACGACTATCTTTATAAAGATGCTACAATATATCTACAAAGAAAGTATGACAAATTTAAAAATTTCTATTTAGAAAAACCTTCAACGACTATAATAGAGACTCCTGAAATGGAGATGGTATAGTCTAACTTTATATGAAAATATAAAGAGTATTGGGCGAAGAAAATGCAAGTAGAGGTAAATATAATAGTGTATTTGCAGTAAAAGAACTTATAGATAATTTAGAGCAAAAAGACTTCACCATTACATTTGTAGGCACGGAAGCAGATGTATATGAAATACAGCGTAATTTATCTATTTCTAAAGGCAATACCCTGGTACATGACAACACAGCAGAAGGTGTTGAAAGGTCTTTTAGGAAATCTATGGCAGCAACTCAATCATATTCTGCTTCTGTTAGTAGGGGAGAATATACCAAAACACTTGACTTTTATAATCAAAACTCTTAATTATGAATCTTAAAGATATTAGGAAAGGTGATATATTTTCAGAATCATCTGTTTATGTATTTCAAGAAAATGTAGGAAACCAATATAAGTTTAAACATCTATCTTCTGGGCAAATTGTAACTTTGGACAATAAGTATGTAGAAAACCTCTTAGTTACAGCAGACCAATATGATAAGACCGTGACTGTAGGCAAAGAGGATAAGCATTGGACAGAAGCACAAATTAAGAAAGAAAGTTCCAAAGCCAATGTAGGAGATTTGAAACAAGAAGGTATTAGGACTATATTTGAAAATATTGGCAATGAAGTGTTTACTGTATGTTTCCAAAAAGCAGATAAACCACTTACAAAGAAACGTAGACAAGAGTTGATTGATGCTCAAGCACAAGCTGTGGTAGATGCTGTAGAAGCTGCTAAAACATCAAAGAAATCCATGATTGAAGCGGCTAAAACAGCAGCTATGGAAATTGCCAATAATCCTGTACTGCTTAATGAACCGGGA
Organism: Candidatus Dojkabacteria bacterium; assembly: GCA_020429495.1. Lineage (GTDB taxonomy): Bacteria > Patescibacteriota > Dojkabacteria > J137 > J137 > JAGQLF01. The sequence goes on along the minus strand of JAGQLJ010000172.1, from coordinate 217 downwards.
GAAGAAAGGATTCTTAGGGGTTATAAACAACAATTCTCATCAAGAGATGGTCGTTATAACTGCATGGATATTGATATTATGGAAACTCGTCCAGTAAATATAAATACCTTGCTTTGGGTGGTAGTCAATAATGTAAAATACATTTTGGAATAAGAATTTGTTCAATGGGAACTAACTTAGGAGTTTGGGGCGTAGTCCCCATTCTCTTTTTTATTTG
>JAGQLJ010000171.1 GCA_020429495.1 Candidatus Dojkabacteria bacterium | reverse complement strand
GGGTAATCATTTGAGTGAATTAGTAATAGTTAGAGGGGATTTAAAAAATAAGCCAGTTTCTTCAACGTTATTAGCTGATTATTTTGAATCAGTAAAAAGTCAATATGAGGGAACATTATTTATTGGTTATCCAATAATAGGCACCTCTGATGGTGGATATCAAATTGATGCATTATTGATAACAAAGCAAAAAGGTTTAATAATAATTAATATCGAAGAAGGAAGTAATTTTAACGAAAAATATATAGAAATTCAGGATGAAAACTTTACAAAATTATCTTCTAAATTATTGCAGCATAAAGATTTAACTAAAAAAAGAAAACTTGCAGTTGATATCAATACTTTTACTTATGCTCCAGCTTGTAAAAATCTTATAAAAGAAATTAATGAAGATTATCCATATATAAATGATAATAATTTGTTAGATGAATATCTTAATAAAATAATTTGGAATGATAATTCTTATTTCAATAAACTTCTTTCAGTTTTACAATCAGTAACAACTATTCGTAGAAATAAATCAAGAGAATTTACAAAAAAAGCAGATTCAAAGGGATCTGCTTTAAAGAAATTGGAAGACTCAATTGTGAATTTAGATCGCCAACAAAGTTTAGCAGTAATTGAAACAGTAGAAGGAGTTCAAAGGATAAGAGGATTAGCTGGCTCAGGGAAAACAATTATTCTTGCACTTAAGGTGGCTTATCTCCATGCTAAAAATAAAGAATGGAAAATAGCTGTTACTTTTAACAGTCGTGCTCTAAAGGAACATTTAAAAAAATATATAACTATTTTTAGTTATGAAAATAGTAATGAAGAACCGAATTGGAATAAAATTGATATAATTCATGCTTGGGGTACTTCAGAAACGGGAGGGATTTATTATAATTTGTGTAAAGACCAAAATATTGAATATATAGATGTAAATGGAGCCAAAGCAATTACTCATGAATATGGTAAAGAATTTGAAGTTGTATGTGAAAAAGCATTACGAGAAATTTCAGATTTTATTCCTAAGTATGATTTATTAGTTATAGATGAAGCCCAAGATTTTTCTAAAGAATTTCTAAGAATTTGTTACCATATTACTAAATCTCCCAAGAGATTAGTATATGCTTATGATGAATTACAAAATTTAAACAAAAAGCAAATGGAGTCACCAGAGGTTATATTTGGGAATGATTCTAATGGAAATCCGTTAGTAAATCTTAGGAATATTAATGGAAAACCAAAAGAAGATATAACTTTAGATGTTTGTTATCGAAATTCATTAGAAGTATTAACTACAGCCCACGCTTTAGGTTTTGGAATTTATCATGATAAATTAGTACAAATGTTTAATGATTCATCATTATGGCTAGATATTGGTTATAATGTTATTGATGGTAAACTTGAAGATGGAGAAAATGTTACTTTAAAAAGAAATAGCAAATCAAGTCCAGAATTTCTATCAAACCATTCTCCAGTGGAAGATTTAATAAGTTTTAATACATTTAATGATAATGAAGAGCAAATTGAATATATAGTTTCTCAGATAGAGAAAAATATTAAAGAAGATGAGTTAGACCCTGATGATATCATGGTAATTAATCCAAATCCATTAACAACAAAGTCAGTAGTGGGTATTTTTAGACAAAAACTGTATGCGAAAGGTTTAAACTCTTCCTTAGCAGGAGTCTCTACTTCACCGGATGTTTTTTTTCAAGCAGATAATATTACTTTTACTGGAATATACAGAGCAAAGGGTAATGAAGCATCAATGGTATATATAATGAATGCACATTTTTGTTATGATGGTTTAGAGTTAGCTAATAAAAGAAATATATTATTTACAGCTATAACAAGAAGTAAAGCTTGGGTTAGAGTTTGTGGATTTGGACAAGAAATGCTAGGGTTAGAAAATGAATTTAATAAAGTAAAAGAAAATAATTTTAGTTTAAAATTTAAATACCCTACAGAGCCTGAAAGAAGACATATGAATATAGTTAATAGAGATATGACCATCGAGGAAAAAAATAGAATTAGAAAAAACAAATCAAATTTAGGAGAATTATTGGAAGATTTAAAATTAGGTAGAATTCAAAAAGAAGACTTACCTCAAGATTTGATTGAAGAAATTAAAAATATTATTAACCTATGATTAAAACAGAAATTTTTAATCAAATTAATAATATTACATCACAATTAATATCTGTTAGTTTATGCGACGAACAAAAGTTTCCTTCAGATACTAATGGTGAGATATATGTTTCTGGAAAAAAGGACTTATCAATAGCATTAAAAAATATACCATATTCAGAGATATATTCT
>JAGQLJ010000170.1 GCA_020429495.1 Candidatus Dojkabacteria bacterium | reverse complement strand
ATCATCCTTTCTATTATTTTGATTAACAATTTCTAGAATCTTTTCTTCAAGCTCGTTTGAATCTGCAATTGTAAAGAAATCAATATTATCTACTTTTGGCAAAACCCCAGCTGCACCTGCATTCTTTGAGCTTAGGACAATATTATTAGAGAACAAAGCTTCGATTGCTACCAAACCAAATCCCTGAAAAAAGCTTGCTTCAATAAATAAATTTGATTTTGCTAATAACTCTTTTACTCTATCTTCAGGAATTCTTTCATATTTTTCGTAAATAATATTTGGTAGTCCTGAAGGTATGCTTATATCACCACCAAATCCGATAAATTTAACTTTTCTATTTAGCTTCTTAGACACATTTGTTATTGCTTCAGAAATTATTTTAGCCCCTCTTTTTGTGTCATCTCTCATCATTGCAGTTATTGTAAATAGTTCATCGCTTGATTGGGTTTTATTTATAATCTGCAAATAATCTCCATAAAAATTAGAAGAAATTGAATTTAGAATCATGTCTATTTTTTTATTTGGCAGCTTATCTTGTAAAAATCCTTGAACAAATGGCGAAACTGTTAATATTTGATCGCCAAGAGCTGCGTATGTAATAAAACTTTCAGTATCATGGTATTCAAACCAACCTTCAACATCCTGAGCAATATATAAAATTTTAGGAGTATATTTATATTGTTTCTCAATATGTCTTACATATTTAATTACTTCATAGGCATTATGATCAAGAGAATAAGCAATAACTTTAGGTTTAATGTTTAAATTGTATAGCTCTTTATATTCAATTTCTTTATATAGTCTGTCTTGCCTATATTTGAATGTATCAACCCAAGTTGAAGCAATTGTACTGTTTATTCCCACTTCATTTAGACTATTACACATATTGTGCATTATCTTTACACCTCCACCTGTAATATTATTTGATGGGGAAATAAACAATACATCAATATCTCTATCTTTTGTATTGCTTAATTGTTCTCTAATATCATTTAAAACTGTTTTATTTGTAAACTCCTCAATTGATCCATCATGTACATCTTTATATCTATCCATTAACTTTACTCTATTCTGCTTGTAAATTTCATCTTGCTCATCTTCAATACCAGAACCTTTATGGTAAACAAAACTTGATGGAGAAATTACTGCCCTTAATCCTTGCGTAATATATCTAAAATGCAAATCTGCTACTGCTCCGTAACCTTTTTCGTATGACTCATCAAAAAATCCATATTCCTTTATATATTGATTTTTCAGAAGTAGACAAAAGTCAGTTGCAGTTACAATATCTATAAACTTATCTTTATAGTCATAATCATTTAAAAATTTAGAAATCTGATTTATTGAAGACCCTTTTGGAATATCAATATTTAAGATAGGTGCATAATTTGTAGATGGATTTACAAGTGCAATTTTAGAATCGCTTTCGGCTGTTTTTATCATATTAGTCAGCCAATCTCCTGTTACAAGAGTATCCTGATGAAGAATTACTGCGTACTCAGAACTCAATCCAATAATTTCATTCTTACAAGCTTTTAAATATCCTTGATTTTCCTGGTTTATCTTAAGCGTGATTTTTTCGATTAGTCCAAGACTAGAAAGCATTTTCTTAAAGAAGTCATTAAAGCTTTTATTCCCTGTATCATCTATAACTATAATTTCAGTACTTGCTCTATTTGTGGTAGATTCAGCAGCGCTTATAGCCCTTAGAGCTTGTTCAGGACCGTAAAATACGGGTATTATTATTGTAGTCTTCATAATTATTTATATTATACACTTAAAGCTACATAAGGTAGAATTGAATTAGATAATAC
>JAGQLJ010000169.1 GCA_020429495.1 Candidatus Dojkabacteria bacterium | reverse complement strand
CCACAAAAATCTTTTGAAGTAATGTTACAAGATTTAGGAAGTGATGCATATTATTTCTTTAAAGAAAAGTCAAGACTATCTGCTTCGGAAGCTCAAGCTTGGGCAGGTATATTTTTACGTACCGTAGAGAGAGCAGAAAAATTACAAACTGATAAGGATAAAGCATCAGATTTCTTTAAGGATCTTGATGATCTGTTGGCTAAATCAAAAGAAGAAGCTAGTAAAATAACTCAAACTCAAGATGAGGAAGCACCACTACCTCATATTACAGCATTAAATAAATAGATTAAATAAATTAAATAAAAACTAATGGGCATTTTTTCTTTACCTAAAAAACATTTAGATTATACTGTATGGGAGCCTCATACAATGAAATTACAACCTATGATAGAAAATCAAATTTTGTCTACCATGGGTAAAATTGTTCCACAAGATCAAGTAAAAGAAATATTTATATTGGGGTCTGTTACTGGTTATCAGTATGATGATGATTCAGATATAGATGTTAATCTCAGAGTTCCTGATGCATTAATAACACCAGAAGCTCACGTAATTCGTAAAAAGCTAAATGGGCAAATCGCATTCAATACCAAACATACTATTAATTATTTTCTACAACCATATGAAAAAGCTTCAAATTGGCAAGATGCTTATTTTGGAGTATATGATGTATTAAATCATGCTTGGGTATCTTCTCCAAAAGATAACAGTACTATTAGAGATCCTAAACAAGAATTTTATTTTGATTTAATGTTCGGTAACCAAATGCTAGAATATTTTAGATCACTAGTTAAAAAGTGGCAAAAACAAAAAAATAAAAAAAATCCAACCAGTCATGACATAGAACTAACTAAGCAGTTTTTTAATGATGCTAAAGAGTATGCCCAGTATATAGATAGCCAGCGTAAACTTGAATATAAGTGGGGTTGGGGCATACCAAGAAAGAATTGGAGAAATGTAATATATAAACTAATTGAACATTCTGATGTTGGAGAAGCATTTGAGTATCTTAAAGAAATAAAAGATCCTAATGACCCGCCTAACATGGAACTTCAATAAATCAGAAGTGCAGCGAGCAATTAATGAGCAAATTTATCAATAAACCGAAGGATTTCGGTTTAACTGTTTATGAACATAACCACAGATCGTTTGAGATTATGTTAAAAAAATTTAAAAAAAGAATGCAACACGCAAGAGTAATAGAAGAATATAAAGATAGACAATCATTTACACCACCAAGCGTAAAAAACAGGTTAAAGAAAAAGGCGGCAATATACAATGCTAAACGTAATAACGTCAAAGACTAGTAGTACTCAACTATCCAGATCTGATCTAGTACAAAGCATACTAAATCTTAATGGTGAACCTTATTCGTTAAAAGACTATCCTCATATGGTCTTACCGATGAATATTAATCCATCTGAGATGGTATTACATTTTAGTAGGCAGTGTGTCTGGGAAGATCAGGAACTAAACTTATCTAATGGTAAACCCATATTAACTAAAGATTTAAAGAAGGGCGATTGGATTAATAGTTTTGATGTAAATACCCTACAAACTATGCCTGCAAAAGTAGCCGATGTTTGGTCTAACGGAATCAAACCTGTTTACCAAGTTAAGACTAGAACCGGCAGAGAATTTAATGTTACAGGAAATCACCCAATATGGACAGCGTTTGGATGGAAACAAACCGGAGAACTTATAGTAGGTGATCTAATTGGATTAGCTAAAACTAATCACAGAGCACTAACACAAACAAAAATTGTAGAGGATTGGCAATATAAAATAGTTGCATATTTATTGGCAGAGGGTGGTATAAGTAAAGGAACTCTATCATTTACTACAGGGAACAAAAAGTCTGCTGACGAATTAAATAAGGCACTAATAGAGTTTAATCCTATTGTTAAACTAAATAAAGTTAAAACAACTAAGTATCAGTATTATATTTCCGGCGCCGGTAAAGGAAATAAACACCCCTTAAAAGAGTGGTTACAGCTAATAAAAATACTAGGAGAAAGCTCAACCAATAAACATCATCCAGAATTTATCTGGGAACTCACAAAAGAGCAAATTCAAGATTATTTAAGAATATGGTGGGACACGGATGGTTATATAAGTATTCATAAAAATGGAACTTATGCGCCTGGTATAGCACTAATATCTAAACAATTAGTTAAAGGAATTCAGGAATTATTATTAAAGCTGGGGATACATTCTACAATAAGGCAAGATATACCTAAAATTTATAAAGGCACTAATAAAATTGTATATATTTTAACTATAGAAGGAAATGAAAGTAAACAAATATTTTTTAATTCAATTAGATCATATAAACAGCCGACATCATTTTATTTCAAATCTTGTAAATCAAATAATTTAGTTATAGACTATAATTTTGTTAATAAGCAGTTACATTTATTAAGTTCGTTTATAAAAAAGCCTAAGATTTTAATTAAATCTAAATTAAATAAAACGTACAATAGTATATCTAATATGTTAAGTTTATGTGATAAGAACGAATTGCTTGAGTTAAGGAAACTAATAGCATCAGACATTATTTTTGATAAGGTTAAAAGCGTAAAAGTAATAGGTGAGTTTGAAACTAAAGCTATAGAAATCGAAGGTACTCATACCTTTCAAATTGATAACATACTAACTTCGAATACAAGTAAGAGTGTAACATTAGCTGCAAGAATGGTAGGAGATGCCATATCAAAAGGCCATTTAAAGCAGATGTATGTATCACCTACTGTTGATCAAACTAAATTATTTTCTAATGACAGAATAAGACCTTTTATTGAAACTAGTGATTTTATAAAAAAATATTATTTAGACTCAAGATTATCTCAAAATGTATTTACAAAAGAATTTAAAAACTTCTCTAAAATTTATCTTAGATATGCTTTGCATGATGCTGATAAGTTAAGAGGATTTAGTATTGATAAATTAATGTTTGATGAGGTCCAAGATTTACGTGCTGGTATTATAGACGTAGTTGAAGAGACAATGAGTAGATCGCATTATCAGAATACTATATATACTGGAACACCTAAGCGATCAAAGGGTACTTTAGCAAATATATGGCATAGATCTACTATGAACGAATATGCTATAAAGTGTGGAGCATGTAATCATTGGAATATATTAGACGATAAAAATATTGGAAAAGCTGGTGTAATATGTTCTAAATGTGGTTCAGATAAAATGGAACTAGAGAGAGGACAATGGGTTTCTAGTTATTCATTATCAGCACAGCCAAAGGTTGTTGGATTTAGAATATGTGCTTTACATTTCGCAAAAGCTCCATGGGTTATTTGGGACAGAGATATTATCCGTAAAATGGAAGTAAGATCTCAACAGCTATTCTTTAATGAAACGTTAGCACTAGAATATGATGGTGGAACGGTTCCTATAACAAAAGCAGAACTTTATGCAGCTAGTGATAGTTCTACAAGAATGACAGGAGTTCCAACTCCATTAGACACTAGCTATCAGTCTGTTGGTGGAATAGATTATGGACCGACTAACTCTGAAGTATCTAACACAGTTATGGTTATAGTACAGAGAAGGCCAGGATATTATTATGTTCCTTATGCTAAAAAATTCTTAGGTAAAGAAGGTGAATTTTCAAATATTCATGACGAAGTTCCGAAAGTGTTAGCTAAATGGAAAGGATTATTCTTAGCTGCTGATTACGGAATGGGAGAAGCCTCTAATGCCGAGATTAGGAAAAGAATAGGACAGGATAAATTAATAGCATTTCAACATGTTAATTCACAAAAAGAAAGAGCTAGATGGAATGGCAAATTAGGTGCTTTTACTTTAAACAGAACAGAATCTATTACATTAATATTTAATGCACTAAAAAAAGGTATTATAAGATTCCCATCGGCACTTGATATGGACTTATTCTTTGAAGATATTTTAAACATATATGCAGAATATGATGAAGAAGTTGGAACTTTGAGATATGTAAATAGTGGACCAGATGATTTTTTTCATGCGCTATTGTATGCAATATTTGCAAGCGACATGCATGAAGGCCAGACTATGTTATTTACTAGCGAATAAGTTAAATTAATTTAAATTATATAATGCTAGACTTGACTTTGTCATAAAAATTTAATAAATTAAGACTAGCAATAATAAATAAGAGATACTATAATGAGAAAAATAACAGAATTAGAATTAATTGGTGAACAACTTTCTAAAGACTATATTGAAAAAAATATGGATTTAACTACTAATTTAAAGAAAGTTGCAAATAATTTAAATTTTAATAAACAGCAAATAAAAAGAATCGCTGAAACTGCTAATGTGGAAACATATCTTAAGTTGGCAAATTTATCAGAGAATGGTTATGTAGAATTTGAATTGGCAGACGCAGATAAAGTAGCTTCTGACCTTGATGTAAATTTTTCAAAAAGCGCAAACAATACTACAAATGAGTGGCTAGACCTATTACCTAAAGAATATGCAAAAGCAGAACAACTGTTATTTGGTCAAGAGAAAACAGCTTCTGATAATTCTGTAATATCATTTAATGACCTATCAGTAAAGTTGGCAGAGATTAAGAATGATGAGCGTGAAGTAACTGCTAATTATTATGAACTTATGGATGTATATAATAAATTAGAGGCATTAATCAAACAGGCAACAGCAGAAGGTAATGAAATTGCTGATGTTAAAGAGATAATTAAAGTAGCGTCACCGGACTATAGTGAACTTATTATTGACACAATTACAAAAAATTTAAAAGATAAACTTCCTACTCAAGATTTTACAAAAGTAGCCGAGATTAATGAAACACTAGAAATTAACGATGAATCAGAATTATTTAATACAATCAAAACCTATGAAAAGATAGCTGATTCAATGAATGAAAATACAGAACAACTATTAGATAAAAAGTTAAATCTAGTCAAAGAGATTGAAAACACAGAATACAAATATTATATAAAAGAAGCATTAGCAAAAACAAAATTTTTAGAATCCTTATCAAACTTAAACCCATTTAAAACAAGATTACGTACTGGGCTAACAGCAACTGCAATAGCACTTCCAGTCGGTGTCAGTTTAGGGAAAGATGAGGAAAAATATAAACAACAATTTAGGAACGCAAATGGACAAGTACGCAGCTGATCTAGGTGGATTTTTTGGTGCCATAAAGGACGGATTTAATTCAATAAGAACAAGTAGGTTAGGACATGGAGTTATGGTTGGTGCTGGGATAGGTATTTCTACTTTACTAGTAGAACAATTAGCAAAGATAATTTCTGAGCAACATCACATATATAAATCTAAAGAATATTATGAAAAGATGTTACAAGAGCACCCGCAATTAAAACAGTTTCCCCCAGAAGATATTGCTAAATATTTTAAATCTTTAAATCATTTTGCGCCATCATTAGCAGCAGACCCACTAGCAGCTGGAGCATTTTTAACACAGTCACTTAAGAAATTATCTGGCGAAGAACTTGGCGGACCGCCTCCTGATACTTTTAATACACTTACAGATATCCAGAAAAAGATATCCGATTCAAGAGGTTCTAAGTCAAATGTAGCTAATAAAATTTATGAAACAGTAACTAGTTCTACTATAAAAGGCCTTATGGGCAATGGATTTGGCGGCGACTAATTTATAATGGATAAACAAGTATTATCATATTATCCGGAAACTAACTCTGGACTTTTACAACTTATCAACCCACAAGTTTTGGAAAAGACGGCAGGTGTTGCAGAAGATATAATGAATTTTTTGCAAAACTTAATACCTGATGAATCTAAAACTTACGCGCTGATTAATGCATTATCGGCCGGTGAAAGGTGGGGGTCTAACTTAAACGGCGATTGGTTCGATGAAGCTGAATTAGATAAACATCATAAATCATTTGAATCATTAGGTCATGTATATGAGTTACATCAAAATAAAGATCCAGAAAAATCTATAGGTAAAGTATTATATTCATATTATAATCCTAATATGAAACGAGTTGAGCTTGTTGTAGCATTAGATAACAATAAAGCAAGTAAAGTGTTAGATAAAGCAAAAGCTGGTGAACCATTAGCCACATCAATGGGGACTAGAGTTTCTTATGAACAATGTTCTATTTGTGGAAATATATCTAAAACATTATCTCAGCGATGTACACATCTTAAGAATGAAATGAATACTATATACTCTGATGGAAGAAAAGTATTTGCACGTAATTATGTGCCTAAATTTTTTGATATTAGTATGGTAAGAATACCTGCAGATAAAACATCTAGAGTGGTAAGAATGATTAGGATCGGAACAGAACCAAACGATCAAAATAAAAAATTAATTATTTTTGAAAAAAAACTTGATTCTAATATAGAAAATTCATATAATAAGGTTGCATCTTTTGAAGTTAATGCAGAAATATCAAAAGAAATTCCTGCAAAGATAGAATCTATTGATTCATCAACTTCTTTAAAGCACATTGCTGCTTTAGTAAAACAAAGATTAGATGCAGATGTTCTTTACAAATTGTCTGAGTATCCCTTATCGGATACGTTATCAACTTTATTGTCACTTGGTATTATGCCCGGTCCAGAGGATTTTCAGAAATTAGCATTAAATGCTTTAGGAGAAAATGAGCTGGCCGAACAACTAGAAAAAGATAATATATTATTTGATCTAGAAGTGCCAGATAAAATATTAGTAATAGATGATTTAAAGTTAGAAAATGCAAATGAAAAAATTGCAACGTTGTTGGCCGATGAAATACCAACTTCATCTAATTTAGATCTCTGGAAATTGGCTAGATCGTTAGAGAAGGTCGCTGGATATGATGAAACCGGAAGGTGGATGCCAGATAGACCAAAACCTGAAAGAAGTTTAATAGGAAAAGTTCTAACATCAACAGAAGATGAACCTAATATTAGTCCTGTTAAAAATCCGATAGTACCTTTAGGTATATTAGGATCATTATATTATGGGTATTCAAAAGTGTTTCATAATACATCACCAGAAGTTTTTAAAGGATTTTTATCAAAATACCCATGGTTACTTCCGATTGTGGTAGGCGGAGCAGCAATAGCATCAACAACCGCACAAGAGTATTCTTTTAATAAAGAAGCCGGAATGAACCAAACTTTTAAAAGCGGTTTAGTATCTTTTCCAGTTGCATATTATATGTCAGGAAAAGCGGAAAATGAAGCAAGAAGCGGAGAGGAAATAACAGCTATACAAAATTTTGTTAGAAAACATCCAACATTAACTGGAATATTAGGAACAATTGCTGGCAACAAATTACAAAAGTTGATGAAAAATAAAAGTATTTTAAGCAATGCAACGAAAAATGCTGGGACAATTAAAATAGCTGAATTATTATTACAGACTAACGAAAAAGTTTTAAACGAGATAAAAAAAGATTTAATGGAGATAAATTAATGGACAAACCAAAGATTAACATAAACGCAATTCTTGAGCAAATCGAAAGCTTTAATAAAACTGCCGAACAAGAACTAAATGATGCGTTA
>JAGQLJ010000168.1 GCA_020429495.1 Candidatus Dojkabacteria bacterium | reverse complement strand
AACATTATGTTTTTAAAATTTATATTCTGCGATCAATAGTATTTTAAATATTTTTTATCTCTGTTAGCTACCACAACCTCAGTTTACTAAATTTAAAAGAAAAATTATATTTTATATTTAACTTAAATACATGATTTCCCAAATCTATATGAGAAACTAGCGAAATCTACTAGGTTAATTTTGCCATTACCATCAGTGTCTAAGTTACCACATCCAGTAAAATTAGCCGAAATATCAGTACATGTTTTGCCATATTTTTTTGCAAAATTAGCAAAATCAGCAACATCAAGGAAATTAGTTTTACCCCCAATATCAATTTTGCCACAAACAATATTATTTACTGTAGTTGTATTTGAAGATCCACCACTTGATTTATTTATAACTAGTTGATTAGCTGCAGTCTTTATAGACTCTTGATTCCCAAGCTCATCCACAGAAAAATATTTTACTGTATATGTTCCTTCTCCTGTCAAAGTAAATCTATCCCCCTGCTTAGAACCAAGTGTGGGGTCTGTTCCATCAGTTGTATAATATGTATTTGCACAAGATAAGCTATTGGCTCCACTGCAACTCAATGTTACTGTTACACTAGAAGATTGGATTTCGGAAGGAACATTATCAGTTGTGGTTGGAGGAGACGTGAAAATCTTTACTTGATTTGATGCTGTTTTTATTATTTCTTCAGTTCCTAATTCGTCTACAGAAAAATATTTGACAGTATATGCTCCCTCATCAGATAAAGTAAAGCTAGTTCCTTGTGTAGATGCAATTGTTGGATCTGTACCATCTGTTGTATAGTATGTATTTGTACATGCTAGCGAACCGTCTGGAGTGCAAGTTAGCGTTACAGTTACATCTGTATTCTGCGGATTACTATTTATATTATCACTAGTAGTTGGAGTATTTGCATATACAAAAGCTCCTAAATCCCAATCGCCACCATATGAATTTTGACTTGTTGTTGAAAGTGGCCAGTCAGTTGATGTTGAATCAAATCCAGTTGCATTTGATACCCCTAGATTTTCTCCATTATTAACTAAATCCGCTATATCTACTTCTGCTGAATCAACTTTTAAATCAAAAACTTCGTCAAATGGAGCTGTACCTAAAAAATCAGGTCCAATCCGCCCAACAGTTGAATAAGAATTACCATTACTAGTTCCATATGCAATAGTTGCCGTTCCAGTCTCTCTCTTTGCCCAACCTGTCAACACATAGTCTCCAGCAGTAAAACTTCCTAGCCACGTTTCAAACCTGGCACCACATCCACCGGGAAGAGTAATTTTTTGTGAATTTGATCCTGAATGAACTATTGAAGTTTCTTGGGCACCTGTTGCTCCACCTGCCACAGCCCATCCAGAAGCTATTCCACCGCTAAACGAACCTTCCATATCTCCATTAGTAACCTCTTCAGCACCTCCTCCTACAGGGACAACACTAATATCATCTAAATACCATATTCCAGTTGTTGAACTTCCAGAAAAATTACAATTATTAAAAAATTGTAATGATGTATTTCCGGTTGAAGTAATATTATAAGTAAATTGTGTCCAAGGAGAAGAACTGTAAAAATTTGGTGGAGCATCATCAAGAGTGCTTAAGTCAGGACCACCACTTCCAGTATAGTCACTACATCCATAACACTTACTTGTACTCCCTAAATAATTAGATTCAACCGTATTATTAGTAGGATAGCTTGGACCACCAGTATCAACAGATATATCGTTATTATTATTGGAAAGGATATTATTTTTTATTACATTATTTTGTGAGGTACTTTTATAAAGTGTTATAGCATTATCATTACCATACATAGTATTATTATAAATGCTATGATTTGCACCTGCTAAAAGAACTCCCCATGCAGCCCTATTTGATCCACTTAAACCATTCATTACATTGTATCTAACAATTGTATATGCAGGTGATGAAAAAAGATGAATTGCTGCACCAGGCGTATAGCCAAAATAATTATGTTCAATAATTGCTTCATTTCCTGCAGTTTGCACCCCTGTTGCATAAATATGATGATCATTAAAATCTGTTCCATTATTGTTAAATATTGAGTTTTTAATATGCCATCTAAATGCCCCTTTAATTGCTACATGAGAAAAATCTTCGAACTCACAATGGTCTACAGTAATAAGATTTCCAGCAGTTCCTGATGGATTTCCGATTGCAATCCCTGCAAAATTATCTGCCAAATTTATTCCAGGTGAGGTATATGTTGTAGATGGATCACCTACAGAATACGCATAAATTGTGCTTCCAGTTATATAATATTCATTTGATGCATCTACTGCACCAATGCTCCCTGCATCCGTACCATTTGTTGTATCAAATCTGACTTGAGTTGTAGAATATGGAATAGTAGCACTCCAAACATTACCAGAATAATTACTCCATGATGAAATTACATAGTAAGGAGTACCGGTAAATTTAAGATCTTTAATTAAAAGGTTATTTGCTGATGCCGTATTAAAAGATGTTGCACCCACATTACTATTGGCTATAGTAACTGCCTCAGAATTATATGATTGAATAGTTGTTGTTAATGTTGCCGAAGACAGAGAAATATTAATAGCTGAACTAATCGAATAGGTTCCTTGTCGTATATTAATAGTATCTCCAGCACTTGCTGCACTTACAGCTGCTGCAATTGTTGTATACGCATTGCCATCACTTCCTGTACAAGTTCTATTTGCTATAGAATAATTCCCTGAACAGTTACCTCCTAAACTATTATCAACATAAAATGTATCAACTGCAGCTAAAGTTGTTTTTACATTGTAAACTGCTCGAAAAAAGAAAGCGTATATGGAAAAGAAAATACCTACTGCTAAAACAATAATAGTAGTATTAAATTTTATTTTTCTATTACTTACATATCCCATACTCTTCTATAAAAAAATTTTCAATTTTAGTATTTAACAT
>JAGQLJ010000167.1 GCA_020429495.1 Candidatus Dojkabacteria bacterium | reverse complement strand
ATTTATAATCATTACAGTTTTAAGTTCCTGTTTATAAAACGTATATTCCCATTGCTTTTCTATCAGTTAAGCCTTTTAAGGATCTTTTTATAGTATATCCCTGTAGTCTTAGATAGTTTATATTTTGAGACAAAACTCCCTCTTTCTTTGTGAATTTGAAGTTATTTACAATGATGAGTTTGGATAATTTTTTTATGTTGAGAGAAACATTTTTAACAAATCTTGACTTTTGTTCCTGATTAACAAAAAATAATCACTAGCAAGAATACTATACTAACTATTATATTGGTGATTTCAGTCATTATTGCAGACTTTAGTATCTTTAGACCATCCTTTTAGTAAATAAATCTTATTAAGCGGGACTATATATGGTTTTGACATGATCAATGATATTAATATCAGAATACCCGCAAATAGATGGAAGTAAGGCCCACTCATTCAATAGTACAATGGAGATAAAATAATTACTCCTACTACGACTTTATTTATTAAAACATACTCGACTGGCCTGTTACTTCAGTACAATGGGGACCACTTCTCCAGCAAAATAGTTAGTTTAGTCTGCAAAGACTTTACTTTTCATGCAAAACAGACGGTATTTACCAACCAATCTAAAATAGTTGGACCCACACTCCTAACTACATTGTAATGGCGAATCTTTAAATTCCTAATGACGAACATTATTTTATCAATGATCTAAAAGCTTTGTTCAATTATGATGCAGCTAAAAAGCATCCAAACCTAAAGGTCAAGCAAATAATAAGTCATCCTGGATAGATCACAGTGATTAGATCATCTCCAATGAATAGAAAATTACTTGCATCTAAAAGTGACAATAACATGGTTTATTTATGGACATCAGACAAATACAAACTTGGCACAATAAATAGTACTCCAAGTACACCTGATATGATTCTTATGGCAACTAAATCTTAAAAACATAATTACGCCCTTAGATTTACACCATCACTTCCTAAACTTATTTCTGCTTCTGCTGATAAACTTTAAGTATTTGATATTGAAGGAGCTCCTATCAAAAGATAATTAGGATCCGTATTATCTTCAAATGTTATCAAACCTGTTACCGTTTTAGAAGGACATTAAAAAGTATAAGATGTTGCATTCAAAAATAATTAACTTTGTATCTCAGGTGGACAAGATAAATAAATTGGAGTCTGGGATCTAAGAATTAGCTGCCTTTGCCATAAAATTGGAAATATTCATGAATCAGATATTAATGCTGTTGCTTGTAAAGGAAATTATATCGTTTCAGGAGGCTAAGAAGGAAGATTTAATATCATTGATGATCGCAATTATAAAGTAGTAGAAAAATTTTAATTATAAAAACCTATCCATGGCATCCAATTCAATCCAGCTACCAACCATTTTGCCATCGGAAGAGAATATCTTTAAATATATTCACTTCAAAATATTCTTGAAGAAAAAAAGATGGAACCCCTTTTCAAACATCTGGGAATGAAGTAGTTTCTATTATATTTAGAGGCAATATTCATGAATTCGATTGGAATAATGAATCCTCAATGACTTTAGCCACTACTTATCAAGAACCTGACATTGATGTTTCTGTTCAAGGAGGTTTTATCCATATTTTCAAGCCAATTGATTTATTTTTCCAAAAAAAATCAGAAGCAATAGAGACAATTAAACAAGCTTATGAAAAATTGACTCCAGAACAGAAAGAAAGTATTTTGGCGAGGACAGGATCAAAATGATTGATATGTAAATGGTTAAGGAATAAAATATATTTAGAACTGTTTCGGAATGATATTGCAATAATATAACTTATGAGTAAAGTTCAATAAGACGCTAAATCTCAAGGATCACGTAAGAGTGGCAAATTGCATTCTGCAATTTAGAAAGCACAAGCTATCCAGCAGAGAGAACAACTTAGACAAATGATTCTTGATAAATTTGTCAAAGATTTTGGAAGAGGAAACAAGAATATCCATAAGTTGATTGAGGATATTGTCACCGATTACTTCTCACAAGAAAAAATCACCTAGTAATCTCTCAGGGTACTCAAACAAAACGTTTCCAAAGCAGTTGAGAACTATAGAAGGGATAACAAAAGTGGTAAACATTCATCGATTTAGAAAAAAGCAACAAATCCGAAGTCTCTAGACAAGAAATTCAGCAGAGAAAAGAAGAAGAAAAGAAAAGTAACGCGCCTTCTAGACCTGAACCCAAAACTCAAAAACCTATAGAGCAGGATAAAAAATCTCAAAGAAGTGGAAGAAGTGGTTTTTCTTCAGAAACAAGGTAAGCTAGTAGTTATTTAGTTCAATTGCTTCAAAATCTGTATATCAAGTGGAGGGTGATGACGAAGACGAATGGGCCACATTAGTCAAATTCGATACTGAGCTATTTAAGAAAGAAAAAGAGTTAGAAAGAATGAGATAAGAAGAATTTAAAAAGAAAATAAAGAAAGAGCTAGATAAGCAACTGTAAGAAAAGAAAAGGAGAAAATAAATTGAACAGCAATAAGAGCAAGAATATCATAAATTGCAAGTGGAACAATGCAATCTTTATGATCAACGATAAAAAGACAAGCAGAACGACTATCAAAGAAAAATTATGTTAGAAAAAAAAATGAGAGATAAG
>JAGQLJ010000166.1 GCA_020429495.1 Candidatus Dojkabacteria bacterium | reverse complement strand
TATATATGTAATCCTTTCTGTAACTGGAAGTGGGGGTGCGTCTGAATGGAAAGTAATAGTAAAAAATAAATCAAATAAGATTAGGCAAGATTTAAGATCTAACCATAGTTCAGATTTAGAGAGAGCATTAATAAGTGCTGACAAGCTTTTAGACTTTGCTCTAAGACATAAAGGTGTAAATGGAAATACATTAGGAGAAAGATTAAAGAATTCAGAAAAATACTTTGAAAAAAGATTCTATAATTCTGTTTGGGATGCTCATAAGCTACGAAACAAGTTAGTACACGAAGTTGATGCAACAGTAACAGTTCAAAAACTCAGAAAAGAAGCAAAAGTTTTAGTTCTAGCATCAGAAAAATTAGTATGAAAAATTACAAAGAAGTATTTGAGTATATAAAAAATGTTCCACCAGGAAGTGTGGTTACTTACAAACAAGTAGCAATTGCTTGTGGGCTAAATACACCAAGATTAGTTGGAAGAATTCTGCATGGAAATAAAAATCCAGAAGTTTATCCTTGCCATAGGGTTGTTAGAGCAGATGGAACTGTGGCTTCAGGTTATGCATTTGGCGGCCCAGGCAAACAGCAGAAGATTTTAGAGAATGAAGGAATAAAATTTAAAAAAGGAAAGATTGATTTGAGTGTTTTTCAATACTAGATAATTTAAAAATCAAAAGTAAAAAATTGAAAGTTCAAATACAAAATAAAAAATATTTTTGATTTTTAATCTTTCATTTTTAATTTTTTTTCATGATCGACCTAACTAAAGAGCAAGAATATGTGCTCTCAATATTACAACGTTGGTATAAAAAGCCTAAGAGACAGTATGTAACACTTGGTGGATATGCAGGAACTGGAAAAACTACATTAATTAGTTTATTAAGAGAAGATTTAAAAAAAGCTTATCCAGAACTAATTGTTGCTTTTTGTAGCTATACAGGAAAAGCCGCAAGAGTACTGGAGCAAAAATTAATTGAAGCAAAAACAAAACAAAAGCAAGATTCTGTTTCTACAATTCACTCACTCGTTTATGCACCAATTACAAACGATAAAGAAGAAATAACTGGTTGGAAGAAAAAAGATGATGTAAAAGCAGATTTGATTATTGTTGATGAAGCATCAATGGTGGATTCAGAAATTTGGAATGATCTACAATCTTATGGTGTGCCAATAATTGCTGTAGGAGATCATGGTCAGCTACCTCCAATCAAAGGCTCTTTTAATTTAATGGAAAAGCCTGATTTAAGACTAGAGCAGATTCATAGACAGGCAGAAGGAAACCCTATTATTGAGATTTCTATATTAGCTAGAGAAAAAGGAGAAATACCTGCAGAAAAATTTGGAAATGGAATAGAAAAATTCTTAAGATCTAGTGATGATGCACAAATGAGAATCAGTGACCTATTAGAAAGAGTAAACAAAGAAACTCTATTGCTTTGTGGTTTTAACGCCACACGTTCAAGATTAAATGCACATATGAGATCTTTAAAAGAATTCTTTACACCAGAACCTAAGATTAGAGATAGGGTAATTTGCCTTAGAAATAATCACGAAAAAAATATTTATAATGGAATGCTTGGAACTATAAAATCTATAGAGGGCGATGGCGAAGATGGATACTTTGCAAGAATACAGATGGATGATGGACTAGATTATAGTGGTAGCATTTATGCACCTCAGTTTGGAAATAAAACAGGTACAAACTTTTCTAATGAAAGAGCAAAAATTGGTAAAAGAGATTTATTTGATTTTGGATATGCACTTACAGTTCATAAAGCTCAAGGTTCGCAGGCAAAAAGAGTTGTTTTATTTGAAGAGAGATCAAGCCATATGGATGATGAAACTTGGAAGAAATGGCTATACACAGCGGTAACTAGAGCAGAGGAGGAGTTATATATTATTGGGAAGTAAGTTGATTAATACACTCATTGAATAGCGTTATATCATTACGATTCAAATGAATAAACGAGTGACTAATCTTCATATTTCCTTTCAAGAGAAAATCTGAAATTCTATAAGCAGTCCAGTTACAAAATGAAGTGGTGAATCCTTTATTTATTTTAAGTGGAATATTTATAACACTCAAATCAAATTTATTTTTTCCACCTCTTAGTACTTTATTTTGATTAAAAATATTTACTGTTTGAGATTCAAATCTGCTAGATCTTTTATTATCTGCAATGCCAATTATATAACTAGGCTTTTCTTCAAGAATTAATTTTTCGAATTGAGTTAGACTTTCTTTTAATTTGTAGAATATAAAAGGCTCTATTGGTAAGTCATTAATATATAGAAAAGTTCTAAAGCTATAAATTAGTATCTTACTCATTTATCTTTGAAGTAGTGTAGTTCGTCTTGAAATCTATTTGGCCAAAAATCCAACTGTTCTTCGGGTATTCCAATAGATTTTCCATACTCAAATATGGGATTCCAAGTTGAAATATGAGGAGTAACTTTAATTATTTTTTCTTTAAAGATTACAATCATTTCTTCATCGTTATAAATATGCGCATACCAAGTTTCATTTGGACGCATTTCATTTTGAACTTCTATTACAAATTTCTCCAGTTCAGAATCTTTAACCTCTACACCAAATATTTCCCAATCTCCATCTATTTTTTCAGCAAATACTTTCATAGTTGAAGGAAAATCTTCATCTGTGAATTGTTTGTTTATTAGTATTGCGTGATACATTGATTTATTATACTTTAAATTTATCTAACTCGCACGTGGGGTTTGGGGTGATAGAGAACCGATTAACCGGTTTGATAAAGGTTAAGCACAAGAAGGGCATTCTATCACCCCAAGG
>JAGQLJ010000165.1 GCA_020429495.1 Candidatus Dojkabacteria bacterium | reverse complement strand
GGACTCGAACCAGCAACCACCCCGTTAACAGCGGGGAGCTCTACCTATTGAGCTACATCTCAACAATTCTATATATTAAAAAAATCCCGATTTCTCGGGATTAATATTTTTATTTTAACAATAAAATACTAACCCCTATTGGAGCTAAAATTATTATTGTTATTATTTATTAAATGAGTCACGTCCAAATTATAACTTAATTACTTGGATAAGCAAAGTAAGCCTCTCCTTCATATTTCCATGTACTCTCATCAAAAGTATTAATTACATAGTCTTTCTCAGCTTCATCTGTAGTATAAAAATGAGAATGGTACTCATCGCTCCAGAATCTATATACCGGAGTTGTACCCTCTTCTTCATTTGTGTAAGCATAGTAAGCAATTCCTTCGTACTTCCAAACACTATCGTCAAATGCATCAATTACATATTCTTTTTCAGCCCCATCAATTGTATAGAAATGAGCTTGATATTCATCACTCCAGAATCTGTATACTGGCTTTGCATTATTTTTACTATCTTCTAGTCCAAAGAATGCTACTGTTTCATAGTTCCAAGTTGCCTCATCATATTCATCTTTAACATAATTTTTTTCATCAATATCTCCTGTAAAAAAGTGACTATGTTGTTTATCACTCCAGAACCTATATATTGGCATTGTCATTGGAATACTATTTTGAGCGCTGTAGGTTAGTTTATAGATTCCATTATTACCTTGATCTAAGAAATAAATATCTCCGTCATATTGAAATAGTTTTACCGGCTCATTTCCAACATTTTCAATTGTTGTTACATATCCTTTAGGATCAACCTTAGAAATTGCTGAATCTAGTGGATGAGTAACAAAAAAGCTCCCATCTTCAGTTCTTATAAACGAATTTCCTTGATAAGGAAGCTCTGCGTATGTGTGAAGAACTTCTCTATCATCAACATAAATTATTTTTCCATCACCTTCATTTAGAATATAAAAGCCTCCAGTTGAATCTGGAATTACACTTGTTGGAAGAATTCCTGCTGTTGTGTAATCTTCCATTTTTCCTTTCTTTGTAATTTTGGTAATTGCATCTGATAAATAGAATGTCACAAACAAGTCATCATTTTCATTTTTAGTTAAGGATATTGGATATTCCCCTTCTAGCTTGACTGCAGATAAATTTCCTTCAGGATCAATTTTAGTTAGTGTATCGCTTCCGGCATTAGCAACATATATTGTTCCGTCATTCATAATTTCCATATCTTTTGGTGAAGTTCCTGTTAAATATGAATCAACAGACTCAAGTGTATTTTTATCAATTACATATAATCTTTCCTTAGTATTATTCAGAATATATATAAGATCATTTTTATCATCTATTTCAATATCAACCGCACCTTTTATTGCATCTCTTAAAAAGAAAGATTCTGAAAGTTGACTAATATTGCTGTTAGAGTCAATTTGATATAAGTATGTGCTATCGTATCCAGTTACAAAAAGGTTATCGCTACTATCTGAAATAATTTCTGATGGTTTTATTAATTGTGAGCTAAACTCTGGAGTTGCAACTAACTCTTCACACTCTCCATTATTATCAATATAGCCTTTTGGGCACATTGAAGATTCAAACATATCGTTCCAGTTTTCTCTCACCTGTTTGGCAACCTCTGATCTTAGCTGATTAAATATTTCAACAGTATGTCCACCTGGACAAGCAGTTGAATTCCAGTTTTGATGCATTGAAAGTCTTTGTGCATATCCACCAGTATAGTCTGTAGCAAATTCTTCTGGATCGATCTTATATTTAGTAAATAGTTCTATTAATAAACCTTTTAATGCTTGATATTCTGGGTCAGTAACTTCTAGCGTTTCGTAATTTCCAAGCAAGGCAATCCCAACTGTTCCAATATTGTGTCCGCCCACATGACCACCAGTTGCTCCTTCTCCACCATATCTTCCTTCATAAACATTTCCTTCTTGGTCTACAAGATAGTTATATCCAATATCAGTCCAACCTTGAACATTATCGTTTGGGTCCACATCTCTTACAGTTGCATGTAATGTCCATACGTATTGTATCTCTTCCTTTCCATCTGTTGGAGTTTCAGATGTGGCTGTATGATGTATAACTATATGCGAAACTGGATTTCTAAAAGCGTACCATTGTGGTTCATTACAATAATATGGTGACTCAGGATCCATATCTGGACAACCCCATTCAGATCTAGAAATAATTGGGTAATTAACAGTATTAACAACCGATCTGATTGGATTTATTTCTGTAATATCTGCTCCTCTTGCTTCAACTGAATGAATTGACGCTAAACCTACGCAAAAAGTAAGTGTACAAATAGAGAAATATTTTATGTATTTTTTCGACATACTTAATTATTCACCGGGAATGCATAAAATGCAACACCCTCATATGTCCAAGTATTTGGATTATTTAAAAGAGTATCTCGTTCATCTGTACTAACAGTATAGAAGTGTCTTTTATTGATTGGACTCCAGAATCTATACACGGGGATATTACTTGCAGTTGGTTCATCTGGAATAAAGAATGCAGATCCTTCAAATGACCAGGTATTTTTATCATAGTTTTGCGCTATGTAAGTCTTTTCCAATTCATCAGATGTATAGAAATGCGTTTTATATTCATTGCTCCAAAATCTATAAACAGGTTTTCCGAGTGAAGAATCTTTATATACACTAAATGCAGGACCTTCATATGTCCATACATTTGGGCTATTACTAATTAAGTAATCTCTCTCAACTTCATCAATTGTATAAAAATGTGTTCCAAATGTATAGCTATAGAATCTATATAGATTTTTTAAATCTTCACTATTCACAGAAACAACAGGAGAATCTAACAGTGCATTAGCATAATTTATTACTCCATATCCAGTTTGACTATCTTTACCAGGTGCACCAATATCTGTTGCAGTATCTTGAATTCTTTTTTGAATTTCTGAAGGAGTTAATCCTAGATTTTGCGACTTTAGCATTGCAGCTAAAGCGGCAACCTGAGGAGCTGCAAAAGAAGTTCCTATAAAATTATAATTACTAAAACCATCATTGATCGTATTTTTATCACAATTTCCAAAACATGTTAGCGATTGTTGATAAACTGAAGATTGATTTGCTGTAGAGCCATCTCCAACATATGCAGTAATATCTACATTATCTCCATAAGTTGAATAGCTAGATCTTTGACCATCGATATTTACAGCCCCTACTGAGAAAACATTATCATAAGCTGCAGGGTACGCAGGGGCAGTTGAATTTGTATTTCCTGCAGCTGCAATTATCATTACACCTGCATCATATGCATTCTGAATTGCTTGATCTAATAATGAATCTTTAAATGACGTTGTTAGACTTAAACTAATAATGTCTGCACCTTCTTGTACAGCATAGTTGATTCCTTCGACAACCGTTTGAGTAGTAAAAAATTGTTCAAAATGTTTATTAGCTGAAATTGGCATTATTGAAATATTAAATGCAGGTGAAATTGTTGTGTTTCCAGCAGCTAAAATATCACTTGCTATTAGTCCAGTTACGAAAGTACCATGTCCATATGTATCTACAGGGTGCCCAGATTTTGCTTGGCTTCTTGTAGTTATTCTTGGTTTATCGTTTATGTCACATGTATTTTGTATATCAAGTGAAACCAATGTATAAACATCTGCTCCATTATAATCATCAACTACTCCATTACAATCATCATCACGCTGATTGTTTGGTTCTTCATCCTCATTTACA
This sequence comes from Candidatus Dojkabacteria bacterium, assembly GCA_020429495.1. Classification (GTDB taxonomy): domain Bacteria; phylum Patescibacteriota; class Dojkabacteria; order J137; family J137; genus JAGQLF01. The sequence goes on along the minus strand of JAGQLJ010000165.1, from coordinate 1,157 downwards.
TATAAATTAATATTTTTATAGATTGGAGATGCTTTAAAGTTAGCCTCAGTTAAACCAGCAGTATCATCAAAATCTTCAAATGCAAGGCCAGAATCTATTACTGCAACAATTACATCTTTGCTTCCACCACATATGGTTGTGTCTGGACAACCAAGTTTTCCCCAAGCTTTAGGTAAATCTTCAGCTTCGTAATACCAATGAAGACTAGTATTATATTGACTTGGCTGTGGGTAGGTTTCGACATATTCCCAGCTATTTAGCTCATATATGTAGTTTGGTTGTACTAGTTCAACATTATCTTGCTCCAGATATTTAAGCATTATGCTTTTTACAAGCTCCTTATCTTCAGGGGTTTCTGCAACTCTTGCACCTTTCTTTGAAAATTTTACATCTGAAAGTTTATTAGAATTCTTATACTTTACTAATATACTGTGTGCATCAAATTTTGCAGTTGAAAGCATTTGGTCAACAATCTCTTCATTACTAAAGGAATTTGAAGAAATTTGCGAAGTGGGAAAAGCCACAAAAACCAATAATATGGCCGCAAAAAAAGAAAATACTCTTAATATGTTTTTATGCATATTAAGAGTATATCAGAGTAGAATCTATACCTGAATACAGAAAATTACACAACCACTGCTGTTGCGCTAATACTAACCATCATCATTCCATCACGTATGGTTTCATAATCTACATCAACACCTACAACTGCATTAGCACCTTTTGCTTCAGCTAACTCTAACATTTCATCCATAGCACTATCTCTTGCCTTTCTTAAAGAATCCTCATAAGCTTTTGACCGCCCACCAAAGAAATCAGTAAATGAAGCTAATATATCTTTCCCAATGTGTGCACCTAATATTACTTCACCAGTAACTACTCCTAAATATTCTTGAACTGGTTTTCCCTCTATTGTATTGGTTGTTGTAACTATCATATTATTAATTAAAAAATTATTATATAAGAGACTATTTGCTCCACACTCCTTTTTTCCCATTTAGAATTTTTTCTAAATCTGCTGATTTAAGAACAATTGTGTAATTATCTTTTCCTGCACTAAATGCAACTTCATCTTGTTCTAAAATTGATTCATCAAAATATGTTGGGATATCAAAGATAATGCCAAATGGTGGAACACCGCCAACCTTAACTCCATA
>JAGQLJ010000164.1 GCA_020429495.1 Candidatus Dojkabacteria bacterium | reverse complement strand
TTTAACACTCAGACTAAAAAATAATATTCCAGAACTTGTGTATTATCCAGAGGAAGACATGAGTAGAGTATTGACTCTGAAAGAAGAAAATATTGAGGATATATTATTAAATATTGCAAAATCTCTTAATCTTTTAGAAGAAATTGAAAATGCAGATGAAGATAACATGGCATATATTCTTAAACTTGCATCACTAGGAGATGAAAGAACAATTGAATCCGTACCTGCCATGGATAAATACAAAAATGAATTTGGGCTACAAGATTTTTTAGACGTCCAAATGAGCAAAGCATTAGAAGAGAGCAGCGATTTTTCTGAATATGAGGAAGCTTCTGATGAAGTAAGAAAAGAACTAATTAGAAATCAAAATCTTGATATATTTGCATCAATGGTAGAAATTATGATTAATGCAATTGTGGCAAAGACCTTACTATTCTCATCTGACTTAGGAATAGGGAAAATTAGACTTAATGATGAAGATGGTTTTGTTAGGCTTCAAGAAAAAATGGCTAGTGAATTAAGTAAAATGGATATTGAATTAATTATTATTTAAATCCACTCAACAACCTTAGATCTATATAATCCCTTTGCTATATTATAGAACTCTTTTTGATCGCCTGTATCTATTTGTAATTTAGCAATTTTATACAATCTGATAAGCAGATAAATATCAATCATCGATTCAAAAAAATCTTGCGTAAAATGATTGGGAATCATTTCATCGTAACTTTCCATAACCTGATTTATAAGATCTTCTTCTTCAATTGCGCTCTCGAAAATAAACATTTCTGATGCAACTTTTGAAAAGATAAAAAATGGATGACCTAAAAAAAGCTTATCTGTAATAAACATTTTTATTCCACTTTCATTATTGAAAAAAGAGTTTTCAATATTCATATTGATCGAAGTTCTGGTGATATCTGTATTTAGTTTTTCAATTAATTGTCTTAATTGGTTTTCTAATAGAGAGATCATGTCCAAATGCACTACTATTGAATCGTATGCAGTCACCTTTATTTCATTATTATCTTCAAAAAAATTCTTTGCTTTTGATAATTGCCTAACAATTTTCTCGGCAATTTGAGGCACAATATACGTCTCTTTTGATAAAAACATATCGGCCAAATATTCACCTTCATTTAAAACTGCTTTAATTAGTCCTAAAAGTCCAGATAGTTTAGTTTTAGTCAATGAAGTTGTATAAACAGACTGCAATGGAGGAGTTTTATACAAGGTACAGAACTTTGATTCGTGAACTACAAAATCAGACCCGCCAATGCTCGTCACAACCTTTTGACTAATTGTCCCTTTATTATTTAAATATGTAATAAAAGCTTGCATCGCAGCAAGTTCTTGATTTGATGGTGCACAAATTAAAAAATATTGAGACTGTTTATAGTCAAATGTATAGGTATCAACAGCATGTTTTATTAAAACAATGTCTTCTGGTAAATTATATGTTTCACAAATAAATCTTTTAGTTTCTTTCATTTTAGAGTGCTTATTCTTTGTGAAACATTTTGGCAATCTAGGTTTCTTTTGAGAAATTTGTTAGCCATAATTTTCTTTATAGATATTAGAAATATTTTTAGATTTAAGAATATCTGTCACATCTTTTATCATTTCATTTCTACCACAAATATATACATTTGCATCTTTCCAGTCAAATTCATTTTCTTTTAAATATTTTGTCAATCTACCTTTCTGGTCTAATTTATTTTGAAGATCTTCTGATTGGTCAGAAACACATCTAACAATTTCTAAACCCTGAATATCCTTTAGAAATATTTGGGACA
>JAGQLJ010000163.1 GCA_020429495.1 Candidatus Dojkabacteria bacterium | reverse complement strand
TTATATATTCTATTATTCAAATTTATAATAGCAAAAGAATTTACAAATGGAGTTGGCACTGGATCAACCATAATTTCAGTAGTATTTGTACCTGATCCTTCTGTACTGTATGTTTCTGCATAATCATAAGAATATGTATACAAAGTTGCACTAACTTGCTGACCTGCAACAGTAATATTTATTGTTTGAGGATCGTTTAATAAGTCTTTATATTTCTCTCCAACTTCACTTTGTAAAATTCTGTCTAAACTGTCTGTTGCAGAATATGCAGATATATTTACTGAAATATAATTAGTTTCATCGATTAAGTACTCAAGATTATAAACTGGTTGAACATAAACATATTCTTGTGCAGCATTATAAGACTCAACTAAGTCACTGTATATTTGCATACCTAAAGCTGTGTTTGGATAGAAACTTTTATCAAGTGTATATTGTGTATATTCATCTTGCTTTTGGTATATTGCAGGATCATTAGCATATAGATAATTAATTCTATATGAATTATCTGATGGAACTAAAAGCAATGCACCACTATTTACTATTGTATTTGTTGTTGTTTCAATTTCTTTTGTAGCATCGTATGCATAATCAGATTCATCATAAACAATTTCTTTCAGTGGGACATTGTATTCAAATTCAAAATTATTGGCAACATCTGAATAGTTAACATTACTTGATTCATTTAAATAACTTGTAGCAATAACTAAGTTACTTGAAGAGAAGTTATTTATATATGTTTCAGATTTTAAAAATTCGTATGTTTCTGTATTTACCCAATCCTTTACAAGTACTTTTGTATCTGATGCATCTTCAGTTCCCAGCATTAATCTATATGAATAATTATCATCACAGTTTGTATAGTAATTTGTTTCAATTATGTAATACTCTTTTCCACCAATTGTTTCTGTTCCAAGTACGTCTCTATTGTCTAGTAGATCGTATCCATCTGGCTCAACTGGCAGTATTGAAGTTTCTGGTGCTACTTCTGGCTTTACAGGAGCCTCATCAGAGCTAACTGCAGAATTTACTGAATCAACAGTTGTATCCATTTGAAGAGTTCTAATTGGGTAAGTATTTACTGTTTTAATAGCAAAACTTCCACCTCTGTAATAAATACTTTCACTTTGGTTACTATCATAGCTACTTAAAGAATACTCAATTAAGTTTCCATTAATATCTTTTTGAACAAATTTATTTGCATTATTATCTTCATCATAATAGCTATAACTTTCCACAATATATTCATTAGCATAGTTATATCCATAGCCAGTTAAAGCCTTGCAGCTTTCAAATGCATCTCCAGTTGTGGTTGTAGTTACGGTATGAGAATAGCTGTTACTGTTATAGTTAGGATTAGGTAACAGTGCTAATTTAGAATCAAGTGCCATATATGATGATGTTGCGTCAGCTACACTAGCTGCTACTGATTCATTTCTAACTGAAGGATTTGTTCCAATTTTACTTAATATTTCTCTTTTTTCACTTGCAGATAATCCTCCATCATTTCTGCTCATTGTATAAAGAAGCATTCCAACAGCTAAAGTTAAAAACAAAACAAAGACAAAAACTGCGAGCTGAAATCCTTTTGTTCTCATAGATATAGAGAAATAAAAAATTAAGTATTAGTTTTAACTAAAAATAGAGATTATTTCTAATTATATAGTTAGACTAGAAAGGTTACAAATTGAAGAAATTTATAGGATTTTCATGAATATATTTGACGAGTGTATTATATTGTTTTTCGTTTTTAATAATAATATCGTGAAAAGATCTTTGCCATCTAAATATTTTGTTCAATTCATCAGAATTTTGATTGATTTGCCTTGATGAAAATGATTTAAATGAACCGACAATTTGGGATAATGAATGGATTTTTTTATTTATATTTGTACGATTGTGCAACGTAGGGACAGGTCTTAGACCTGTCCCTACCAAATCACAACCTGTCCTTACCAAACCATGACCCGTCCGTACGAAATTATGCCCTGCCCCTCCAGATTTATCATTATCAATTTGTATAATTCCATGAAAATGATTAGGCATAATAATATGGTCATCCAAAACACAATTCGAAAAATATTTTGGTAAATCAAACCAACATTCTCTTACAATATGTCCGTATTTATTTAATTTAACCTTATTGTTCACTATCTTTCCAAACCAATTCTCTCTGCCTTTAACAACACATGTAATAAAATACCACCCATTTGAACAATAATCGTAACCCTTTTTTCTATTTAATTTTCTTTCTTTCAAATTATAAAAATAGGGGAAGTATGAATCTCAAATATTAACAATGTGCAATTTAATATTCATTGTATTTGAATACAAATCCACATATAATCTCCAAATTAATATATTTTGTAACCTTTTTCGTCTAAATATATAAAGATCAATTCTAGATAAAGATTTTCAAGTGATTCTATAAAGAATGAATCTGTTTAAAGATAATTTAATTAAAAAAGCAAAAAGTGGAGATAAAAGTGCAATTGCACGTTTATACGAGCAGAACTTAGATTCTTTATTTAAGTTTGCGCTACATAAGACTAGTAACAGAGAAAAAGCGAAAGATATAGTTTCAGAAAGTTTTTTAAAAGCATTTGAGAATATTGAAAAATTTAATGAACAAAGTAGCTTTAAAACTTGGCTTTATTCAATTGCTAATAATTTAATTATTGATTCTTATAAAAAGAAAAAAACAGTAAATATAGAATCTTGGTTAGAAGAAAAACTTAAAGAAGACGAAGAGCTAGAAGAAAATATAGCAGCAGTAAATCAGGTTAGAAAGATTTTAAAAGATTTAAATAAAAAGCACAGCAAAGTTTTAGAATGTAGATTTCTTTTAA
>JAGQLJ010000162.1 GCA_020429495.1 Candidatus Dojkabacteria bacterium | reverse complement strand
AACAATAGATTTCTTGGAAGTATATGGTTACGATAAAAATTATGATTTTTCAAAACTTGAAAATCCTAAACTAGATTCTCTTGTTGAAGATATTGCCAAAAAGAAAAAGTCTTGGAATGAAATTGAAATAGATAAAAAAGAAAAGAAGATCAAATTAGCAGAAGGGCAAAGAATTGACTTAGGTGGAATTGGAAAAGGATATGCTATTGATTTGGCGTTTAATCATTTAAAAAACGTCTGTCCAAACTTTCTTATTAATGCTGGTGGAGACATTAGATCTTCAGGAAAAAATCTAGAAAACAAATATTGGTTAACTGAATTAAAAACTCCAGATGGAAGTGCTGGACAAATAGAACTTGAAAATATGTCTTTATCTAGCTCTGGATCTTGGGCAAGAAAAGTTAAGCAATTTCATCATTTAATTGACCCCCGACTTGGAAAACCTGTAGAAAAGAACTATTCAACGGTTTTTGTTTTAGGAGATACTTCTATAAAAACAGACACTTGGGCAACTGCACTATTTATTCTAGGTCAAGAAACAGCAGAGTCCAAAGCAGATGGAGTCTCTGCTATTTTTTTATGATGAGTAACAAATAGCTTACTTAATGGCTCTTGAAGGAAAATTGTGAAAAGCAATTCAATAGCTATAATAATTGCTACAGAAAATATTATTTCTAATGTTGGAGATCCGGATAAAGATAAATAGATTGCTGCAAAAAATGAAAGCGCAATCAATAATCCTCTTCTAAGTGCAATATATATTGATGCCGTTTCATAAAATTCTCTAAAAAAAAGTTTATCTATAAATAGATGTCCTACAGCAGCAAAACAAGTTATTACAAGTGTAAAGATTATAAATGCAATAAAAGCATTATTAGAAAAATAGTAAATTGATTTATTTTCTTGTATAAGTTCTGAAATAATATTATTTAAGTTTTCATCATCCGTTTGAGCAATTTCGTTCTTCTCTATATATTCTTGCAACTTAGCATTATCAAATGGAGAAGTTACTGAGACGAAATAAAAACCCAGCAACAAGAGCATTATTCCTAAACCTAAAAGTACCGCAATTTGACGAATAAACATAAAATTTTTAATTCATTAATAAAGTTAAATAATTCCCTGCTATACTATAAATACTATGGACCCAGAAGAAAAGAACCATCATAGAACCATAACATGTAGGCTTATTAGCTGCTTCTTTCTTTTGTTTCTTTTTGCCTGCTGCTCAATGTCTTTTTTTATAACTGCTTACAGACCCCCTTCAATTTGGAATGGTATAGTTGAGTTTAGCAATAAAGATGTTGAACTTAAAAAGGAAAATGAAATTTCTTTTGAGCAAGCTAAGCAAAGTATTCAAGATCAAATTACACAGATTGGTGAAAATACTGTTGTTGTAGAAGAGGATTATGTTACAGCTTTAGCAAGAGAAGGTTTTAAAGGATTTAAAGATCTAACTATTGATGTAGGTGAAGGATATTTAGACATAAATTGGGCATTAGAATCATCTTTACCTAATAAACCGCTCATTGCACAATTAAGAATAGGAACAAATCAAGATAATCAAATAGAAATTAAAAGATTAGGAACTCCTGCACTATCTTTGCCTAAGTCTGTAAACCAAGCATTAACTGCAGTAATAATAAATCTAATAAACTCTAACGATAGTAGCGGTGAAAACAAAAGTCTAATGGGCAATTTACTGTCAGTACAAAATGATGCAAGTATAGAAAGTATTAGTTTCAAAGATGGTTACATTGAATTGATTGTAAATATAAATGTCAATTTATATGATTAGAGTTTATGCCGGTGATGATACATATGAAAGTTTTATTGCAGCAACTTCTAAACTTAAAGAAGTCTCCCAAAATGGTGAAATAAATATAGAAACAATTTATGGAGACGAAATTTTGAATGTAAGTCAAATTTTTTCAAAAGTTGAAGGAATTGGGCTTTTTAACGATTCATCAATTTTATTCATAAAAAGGTTTTTTGAAAAAGCAGATGTTACTGA
>JAGQLJ010000161.1:3960-5631 GCA_020429495.1 Candidatus Dojkabacteria bacterium | reverse complement strand
GCAGCAAATGCCGCCAAAGCTGGGGTAAATTCCGGAAAAGCAGCAGAAACATTTTTTGGATTTAAAAATTTAGGCAATTTTACAAGCGGCGCCATAGATGCATTTGCAAATAAAAAAGGCATGAATTATTTAAAATCTTTTGCAGATAATGAGATAGTTAGAAATTCCGCAGGAAACTTAACTAAAAACATGGCACAAGGAGTTGGCAGAGTAGGCGATAAAGCTGGTATTATACAGAGATCAGTTGGAAAAATGGCACGCGAACTAGAATTTTTAGGAAAAGGAATTTCTACAAAAACACAAGGATTTACAGGAAATGCCAGTCAGTTTGGAAAAAATATAGTAGATGACACAAAACGGCAAGTAACTGATGCGTTACATACTGTTAAAGATTCAAGTAAGTTTAATGTCATAAATGGAAAAGATGGTAAGCAATTCATTCAGGGAAAAGGAATAAAAATACCATTTACAAGCAAGAGATTAAAAGGTCCAAAAAGATTAATTAAAGGTAAAGTAACAGATCCTAATAATGCAGATTTTAAAGGAGTTATAGTAAAAAAGAGAGCTCCTATTGCATTAGGAGCAGTTGCAGCAACGCCAGTTGGTATGGCAGGGATAAGCGCACTTACTGGTGATCCAGAAGATGGAATAAAAGAATATGCATCATGGAAAACTCCATTAGGGCCTACTAAAATGATGTACGATATTATAAATCCTGGCAAGTAAAATTTAACAAAATAAAGTAAGTATTTGATTTCGATACACGGAACAAATTTAAATTAGAAAAATAAAGTATAATTAAGGAGGAATTAAAATGCCTTATGTAAAACCTGGAGCGGAAATAACTCAGGTAGAAAAGTCGCAATCTCCGGTGCTTATAACACCAGAACTTGAGGCTGTTATTGTTGGCACAGCTTATCACTACCAAGATCCTTATCTTGATAGCTCAAAAGCCGCGACAAAATTAGTAGTTGCAGCCACAGGCACTATGACTTACAGCATAGCTGATCTAGGGTATAGTGTTGCTGATGAAAACCAATTAATAGTTGATATAGTATGTACTAAAGGCGCTAACGTGGGTCGAAGATTTCACATGGATGCAGAAGATTATACTGTTGCATCTAGCGTAATTACTATTGAAAAAAATATATCAGGAGTGGTATATGACACTAGTGTAGTATTCTCAACTGGTGATGAATTTGATGTATATATAGGGTTTGTTGCAGAAAAAGCAAGCGCTTTAGGTCATAAAATTATAGAAACTATATCAGATATTGAAGATTATTTAGGAAAACCAAAAACATTTAATCCGTTAGGTTATGGTACACTGGTAGCAATGTTTAACTCTGGCTCTAAAATGAACACATTTGGGCATTCTAGATTACCAGCAAGTACAGCAAAGAAAGTTTCAGATAACTTAGATGAATTAGATTTAAAAGATATTTATGCTATTGCAGGAATGGACCAAGATAGTGTTATGACGGCATATGGAACACACGTAGCTGCACAATCAGTATCAACTGCAAAACACGAGCGTATTGCATTTATTAACCCACCAAGATCAACTGAGATTGTAGAAGGATTAACATCTACAACAAGAGGTGAAAGTGCGGTAGATATTCAGCAAGCTAATGCTACACTGTTTAATAAAAGAGTTTTTTCAATTCATCC
>JAGQLJ010000161.1:0-3779 GCA_020429495.1 Candidatus Dojkabacteria bacterium | reverse complement strand
AAAATTACAGCCGCAATATGGAACAAATTAGTTGCAGATGGTTGGGGCGAACAAGGTGAAGTAAATGTTTATGTACCTGTTCCTGGATACTATGCCTGTGCAGCAGCAGCTGGAGCAGTAATTGGAACACCGGTTGAACAACCATTAACATATTTCGCACTTGGCGGAATTGATAGATTATACGGATCTACTGATATGTTCTCTGAAGCTAACTTAAATACTATGGCTGAGGGCGGTACATTTATTTTAGTTCAAGATAGCATTAATGGTCCTGTTTATGTCAGACACCAGTTGTCTACAGATGTAAGCACGATCGAAAGAAAAGAATTAAGCATAACTAAACAAGTAGATTATGCAGCAAAATATATGCGCAAAACATTAACAAAATATGCCGGCAAATATAACATTACTCCAAACTTTATTAAATTAGTTACAGCTAATTTAAATGGCGTAGGTAATGAATTAGTTGCTGACGGTAAGTTAGCCGCAGTTAAAGTACTATCAGTATATCAAGACTCTATTAGTCCTGATACTGTTAGAGCAGAGGTAGAGATCACTGTTAAATACCCTGCTAACTATATAAAAATAAGATTAGTTGTTTAGGAGGTGTCAATATGTCAATTAATTTAAAAACTTTACAAAGCTGGGCTGCTACTTTTAAAGAGGAAAGAGTACAAACTCACAATCTAGAGGCTGGGAACTTTTTAAGTTCAGAAACTGCTGTTATAGTGTCAGGTCCAGCGACTTTAAAATCAGGAGATGCTATTGATTTAATACCAATTGGATTAGCACAAAATTTCAGTGTTAATCAAGGTAAACAAATTTTTACATTTAATGAAATTGGAAGTTCTAAACCATTCATGATTCCAGGAAGAACACGAACAAGCGCAAGTATTACTAGAATCTTATTTGATGGCCCATCTCTTATGTATGTAATGGGATTATCTAAAAAAACCTCTGGCCATCCAGTTGCTTTTAATAATGTTGGGAAAAATATTGGTGGCCCAGACCCTAGTAAGTTATTAATAGATGATCTGCCTAGTGCTAACTGGGAACCTCCTACAGAGGTTGATGAGTCAAACGCTACTGGCTCTTATGTTCCAACAGGAAAAGGAGCTACTTCGTCTCCAGGACAGTTCTTTATTAATTTAAGATCATCTTTCTTTAATAATCCGTCAGGGCTTGGTGTTGTAATGTTTGATAATGAAGCCGAACCTTATGGTGGGTTTTATTTAGAAGAATGTTATATCAATGGTCATAATATGTCTTTAGCATCACAATCAGTAGTTATCATGGAGAACGTATCATTGTTCGCAACAGATATAGTTCCTTTAGATCCAACTACGTTTGCGTAATTTTTAAGATAAAAGGAAAATGGAAAATATAAAGGGAGCATACGCTCCCTTTTTTATTTTAAAACAGTTCATTAAATTTATTCATAAATAGCTCTACACTTTGTTCTAGAGTATCCATATCACCAGAATCTGCTTTAATAACAAAATCTGCTTCAGCATCATCTAGTTCTACTTCAGACTGATGATTAGGATCTCTATTTGGATCAAGGTATAAAGTACCATCACTATTAAATCTTTTTACATCAATATAAATCCCATGCTTTTCTTTTATATAGTTATACTCATTGTAAAATCTTACGTCAGGTATAATTATATATTTTTCTGGAGAGTTTAATATAATTCTAATTAACTTGTTGACCCAATAGTCTGGATCTTGTGCTCGCCTAAAATTAGTTCCCCAGAATTGTAATATCTCAGGGTCTTTCTCAGCCATATATCCATATTCATTAATTTGACGCTTCTCAAAAATATTATGTATAAATGGAACAGCATCTGAAGATTTAATTACATACGTACTTACATGATCTCTAAAAAAGTAATGTATTTTGCCATTATAGTATCTTCTAAATATTAATGGTTGTGCGGTTTGTTGTGATACTTCGTCTTTTAAAGGATCAGCAAAATGTATAATTTTAGAATCAGGAATAGCAGTATGTAGGAAAGATCCAAATGTATCTTTACCATGTCTGCCTTTATGCCCTAATCCTATAATTACTCTTTCATCCATAATTTTATTTGTTAATGTATCCAATAGTCACCTACAGCCGGCTTAACTTCCATTACTACTGAAGGTGCATATTTATTAAACGCGCGAATCATCTGTTCGGATACCATCTTCGCACATTCATCTGCCTGGTCATTTCGGCAGGTCAAATTGATTTCCATCTGTGTTATAATCTAATCGATTCCATTAGATTTCTTTATATCTCTATAAAGATCGGACCATATCATCTAATAGTTGTCTTCTATTATGTCTTATGTTTCGCTGCCCTCTTGGGAGCTACTTCCTTTCGGAATGGCCTCTGAACTTAGGTATTTATATTTAAAACACTTCATTGGATATTTTTTTAATAAATCAGAAATATTTAGAGCATTACCAGATATTTTATTAACTCGTAGATATGTAAATATTCTACCATCCACTTTTCTATCATAAGCGATTGTTGCATTAATATCTAGTTTATTTTTTAACAAAGGAATTAATACGTCATTTTGTAAATCATAACTTAAAGCATGTGAGTTTAGATTATAAAAATGTTTTTTATTATGAAAAGATCCATCATCATAAAACCAGATTGCTAATCCAAGTTCCTCTAATTTATTTAAATTATTTTCCATTGAATCGTTTTTAATTTTTGATATTTCTGGATGAGCTTGCGATGTAATACTATAAATGTTACCTACTTTATACCCAGCATTTAGTGTGGTATTTATATTACTACATGAAAGACTAGTAAAAATAGATTTTTTAAATTCAACATATTCTCTATGAATAGATGAACCTTTATAATTATGATACTTAGCTGTTTGTTTAAACAGGCATCCATCACCAAATATCCCAGAAATAATTAATTGTTCTTCATTTTTTGTTATCATATTAGCATAGTGTTTATCCTCTTTGCATGAAGCACACCATTTAGTACGTCTTGTTTTTACTGTATTATTACAGTTGTTTGTTTGACATTTATATATTTTCATTTTTTACCTAAGCTGCTGATTGTCTCTATTTTGTAAATTGTTACGCAAGCGTATTACAAACTTAACGAGAGTTTCCAGCAATTAATAAGATTTATTCACGACAAAAGTTTATCGTGTACGGCAAATAATATTTGCGCGTCGAACTTTAATTCTTTGATTTTTTCATCAATGTAAATCAAAGCTTGTTTTGTGGTAGTTGCACCAGTCCCCTGGAACGGAAAGTTTTGACCTTGCCGTTGTGCGTGTGCTACCTTGCCTTTATGGTTCCAATCAAGGTCCCAGAAAAACATTTTACGACCATCTAATGGTGAGTAAGCATATTTGTTCTTAATAACATCAGCAGCTAATTTATCCATTAAAGTTTTTACTTTCGGGAAAATCTCGAAGTATTTTCTAATTATATCTCTTGCCTCATCTATTGTTATTCCTAATTTATCTGCTAACTTATTAGGACCCATACCATATAAAATCCCAAATACTAATGCTTTAGTTGCATTACGTAATTTTTTCATTTTATCTATAAATACAGGACTGCCATCAGGTTCTAACTTAATTATTGTTCTAGCCTCATCTTCGTATTCAAAAAAATCTTCGTAAGGTATTTTATAGATCAAACTTGCAGAGTATGCATGTAAATCTTTTTTCTCTTTCAAAGCTTTTATCATTTCTGGTTCTTGACTTAGATGAGCCAGTAAGCGCAATTCTTGGCCCGAGAAATCTGCACTT
>JAGQLJ010000160.1 GCA_020429495.1 Candidatus Dojkabacteria bacterium | reverse complement strand
GCAGGTCTAAGACCTGCCCCTACTGAATTACTATTAAATTCCCTGAAACTCAAACTCTGCAAATCAATAACCATATGTTAAGATGTGTTTAATTGCAAATAATGAATAAGCAATGGGAAGTATTTGAAGAACCTCAAGATCCAGCAAATGCAAATTTTCAAGAAACTGCAGAATTAACTTTAGATGCTGTTGAGGAACTAATCTTAGAATACCTAGAGAGTGAGGAAATTGAACTTATCAACGGTGTGATTATTACACAATCTACAAGCAATAACTCAATGCTTCTTCTGCTTTCAAATAAATTTCAACAATCAGAAGTTTTTCCTACATATGTAGATGAAATATTAAGTGAACTTATTATCAAAACATATACAGATGGTAGACCAAATCCTGAGTATGGACAGCTAAGGGCAAGAATTAGCGGCGCTAAATTTATTTACGGACAAATTAAAGCCCTAAACGATATGCTAATGCATATCTCAGATCCAAAGTTCAGTAGATATAGTGATGTTGATTTATTAACTGATGAGCTTAATCAATATCCAAATCCAAGAATGGTGGACTACCTTGTAAAAGCAAATGAGATTTGTAGAAAATTGCAAAAAGCAGGATATATAACATTAGCCAATCAATCTTGGGAAAAGATAGATATGGTTATGAGAGATATACTTTCAGCTGAAAATGGGGAATGGGGAAAAATGACATGGGAGGATTATGTAATTTTGACTACTGATCTTTTAACAAGAAAATTAGAAGGTAGAAAAGATTTACATAGATTAAACTTAGAGGATTTAGAAATAATAATTACTAAACTTAATGAAACTAACCAATTTGTTGATGAAAACATTAATAATATGAGAATACATTTATTTAATACCTCTGTTAGGCGTGTAATTAGATCAATTCATAAAAAAATTTCTCATTTAGATACCATTGAAAATGCACATCTTGATGATTTACTAAACTTGGATCCTAAAAAACTGCAAGAAGTTGGTGAAGAAATTATATTGTTACGTAATAAGATTAAGCAGCTTGAAAGCCTACAACTTAGAATTCCAAATGGTGAAGCTCTAGTTAGAGACTTTGTGCAAAGATATAACTATGATTTTAATAGATCAACTAGAATTAAAACATTTGATCGTATTATTGATCTATACGATAGTTTAAGACAAATCCCTATTTTTCAATATGAAGAGGAACTTTCAATTAGAGTTGAACAAATTATAGATAAGGTTATGGAAGGAATTAACCAAAAAATTGAATACTTGCAAGATAGATATAATAGTCTGAGAAGAAGAGGAAGTGAGACAAAAGGTACTATTGCATTAGAGAATATTGAAACTTTACGTAATTTGGAAAGTAGAATTATTTAATCAAGTTAAACTCCCTGAAACGCTAATCCAACAAGATAAGCAACTGAAGCTGCTGTTCCTCCGATTACTAAAATTTCTAAAACAGACCTAACCAACCCTGTTTTAATCACTTTCCATTTTAGTAAAC